>JBAPMW010000740.1:0-6109 GCA_049278815.1 Hyphomicrobiaceae bacterium | reverse complement strand
GGACAAGAGTGCCAGGTCCTGACTCATGCACTGCGAAAAAGAACGTTGGCGGGTTGCAGATCTGGCACACAGTTGGGCAACCGCCAGCATGAGGGGCAAGATGATGTTGCCGGTTGCTACGGTTGATCAAAGCTTATGGTGAGCGGGGGTATCCACTGCTGCGGGAACGGGGCTTAGAAACCAGAGCAGGGCAGCAAGTTGCAGAATGACGATGGTGAAGAAGGCGAGCTGATGCGCATGTGCCGGGTAGCGGCCACCGCCATCCCTCTCCCAGAGACCGACCATTAGGCCAATGGCGGTCTGAATAGCGAATGCACCGCCAATGTGAAGGACATTGAGGGCAGCATTGGCCCTGCCCCGGACCTCTGGCGGGAAGAGGTCGGTCAACAGCGCATAGCTGAGGACGGTGGCCCCGCCCATACCGGCGAGCAAGGCGCAGAGTCCCTCGCTGGGCAAAGGAGCTCGGCAAACCAGTGCCAACTCGGCGGCGATGAAGACCGAGGCGATGGCGCCGAAGAAGGGGGCAGGTCCGATGCCAAGGCTCTTTGCTGCTTGGGACACGATGCCGATGAGCAGCGCCCCAGCACACAATGAGACCCCCATTAGGAACAGATGATGCACGATGGCTGCGCGCCCGAGCAAAGCCGCATCGGCGAGCCAAGGCGCTGCCCACAGGCCTTGGAACGCCCATGCGGACCCTATGCATAGCGCGGATAGGGGGGCCAGGCGCCAGAACCGGGGATCAACGTAGATTGTCCGCACGTCAAGGGGCGTCGGACCGGTCGGCGCGTGGTGCCGGAAGGGTGGGTGTACCACCAGCAAGAACAAGAGTGCGACGAACAGGGTGGCCACCGAAAGCAGGACGAAGACGTACCTCCAGTCGAGCATTTCCAGCAGCCACTCGAGCGGTGCGGTGGCGCTGATGGCCCCGGCTGCACCGAAGGCAACGAATGCGCCGTTGAGCAACGGCAGCCGCTCCTTGGGAAACTCGTCAGCAAAGGCCTTAAGGCCTGCAATAAGCGCGGCGGCGACGCCGAGACCGATCAACCCGCGGCCGATCAGCAGACCGACGATCCCTGACGCCGTCGCGAAAACCAGAGCCCCGCCTGCCGCGATCGTCAGCAGAACGGCTTGGACGCGGCCTGGTCCGAATCGGTCGATGGCTGCGCCTACGGGGAGCTGAACGGCTGCAAAGGTGAGAAAGTAGATCGAGGTTAGCACGCCGAGTTGTGCAGCATCGAGAGCGAACTCCGCGACAAGCTTTCCGGCGATGACGGCGTTGATCACGCGGAACAGGTAGGAAAAGTAGTACGCGGCTGCGAATGGAAGGAACAGGGACAAACCAGGCTTCAGCCGAGTCATGAACTCCCTCCCCGACCTAGACATCGATTGAGCGTCGCCGCGTCTGGTGGGGGATCGCGGTCCTGTTCCCCCTGATCACTCCGGCACTCGGCGGAAGCCCAGTCGGGAGGGGCGCGGTCGATCACGAGGCCCCCCACACGGGAGAAATTCCAGGCTTTTGGCCGGGCGAGGTGGCACACAGTTGATCTTGCTCAGTGGAACAGCCTGGCGCGCTCATTGTTTGATCGGCCCGCGATCCATCGCCCATCGGTCTCCTCCGCCGACGCCGCTTGAGCGGGAAGAACGACGCCGTTCGGATCTACCGTCAGCACCCGCCTGCAGCGTGGCAGGCCGGGCACATAAACCTGCCGGCTCTGGAGTTCGCGCTCGATGGCAGCGGCCTCGGCATCCGCCAGCGCACCGGCGCTGACGATGATCTGGTGGTCGCCGCAGAGGTTAGCGATGACCCATTTGCCGCGAGTTGTCGTGAACTGGGCTCCGCAGTCGGTGGGCGCAACCGCCATCGCTCGGCAGGCGCGCACTGCAGCTGCGATCGCTTCACCCGTCGAGCCTGCCGTCGCGACGCCCCAGGATCCATCGCGCGCGAGCGTGACGACTGTCAACTCGTCGAGGTCCACCGCCCTGGCCGCGATGGGCCTGGCTATGAGGGTGCCTACTAACGCCAGCAAACTGACGATCGCGACAGAAGCATGAATTCTGTTGAGGGAGAACATGAGTTCCTCCTTCGCGTACCTCGCGGCACACGCAAGCAATTGTTTTCGGTTCAGGATGACCTGCGATCAGGCTTACTGGTCTTGCCGACCCGGCCGTGCCGCCCTTGAGGCCATCACCTGGTCGGCAGCCTCACCGTCACGGTCCGGAGTCATGCAGAGTCATTGGACCCTCCCTGTTCAGCGGCCCTGACTACTTGAGCGCCAGCGCGACCCCGGAGACGATCAAGGCGACGTTGACGAGCCTCTGGAACTGCAGGTCCGTCAGTCGCTGGAAGACGCGACGGCCGACGACGGCGCCCGCGACACCGGGCAGCGCGTAGGTCAGGAGCTCGGCGTCCAACCGCGCACGCTGACTGACAGCAATCAACGCTCCAAGGGTGAGCACTTGAACGATAAGGATGTAGGGCTGATAGATCGACCGCTGGGTGACCTTGTCCCACCTTTGCAAGCCGCACCAGATCGTCACGAACGCGCCGGGAAAGGCAGCCAAAGGACCGGTCAGCCCACCCAATGCTCCGACCGCGATAGTCGCGAGAGCGCCGCCCTTCCTGATCAGCCGGGGGCGTGCCAGAAGCATGTATGCCCCGTACAGGGAGAGCGCCACGCCGATCGAGAAGACATAGATCTGCGCGGGCAAGGCGAGGAGCATGTAGATGCCGAGAGGCATCGCCGCCACGCCCCCGGCCACGAACGGCGCGAAGGCGCGCCAGGAGATCGTTCGGCGCAACCCCATCACGCACCATGCTTGAATGCCGACGGTCTCCGGCATCATTGGGGTGATCTACGACTGCGTGCTGGAACCAGACCGCTGGCTCGCCAGGGATCGGGGAGCGGCCGCGTCTTCGAGTGGTCGGCGGCGCTGCGCGCAATCGGCCCGTTGACGCTCAGGTCCGGCTTGGTGCCGAAACCCGGCAGCACATGCCCCACCCAGTTGGTGATGCCGTAGGTCGGCTTGTGCCCATAGATGCCGCAGTAGTGAGCAACGTTGCGAACGCCTCCACCGAAGTCGACGCCAAGCTCAAGTGCAGTCAGACCCGCTGCGACCGCCGCCGCCGAGCCGCCGGAGGAGCCGCCCGGCGAACGGCTCAGGTCCCAGGGGTTGTTGGTGGTGCCGTGGACCTCGCTCTAGGTGGCCCACCCGATCAGAAAGGCAGGGACGTTGGTCTTGCCGAAGAAGATGGCGCCCGCGTCCAGGAACCGTTCGACGGCAAGCGCGTTGCGGGCCGGCCGATGATCCTTGAGATCGGGGACGCCCCATGTCGAAGGCATGCCGACGACATCGAAGCTGTCCTTGATCGTCATCGGGACCCCGTGCAGGGGTCCCCAGTCTTCCCCTTTTTGCAAGAGCGGCGTCGGCGGCCTTCGCACGCCGTCGCGCCGCCGGTATATCGGTCGCGATGATCGCATTGACGCGAGGGTTGTATTTCTCGAAGCGGTCGAGATAGAGGTCGAGGAGCTCCTCAGATCCGATCTGCTTCTTTTTGATCAGCGCCGCCAGTTCCGTGGCAGAGCGAAAGGGCAAAGCCGACATATTGTTCGTCCTCTCCCGGCTTGGAGAGGCTAGCACTTCTCCGCTCAGTGCGCAGCAGGTCGTCTGCGCGACAGCCAGGGCTCAATACCGCCGAAACCGGCGCGTCCGTCATGTCCGGCCGTATTGCGGTATCTCTTTGAGCGGCGGACCAAAAGAACTCGCCAGCTTCCGCGTTCACCGCAAGGGCAGCTCATCCCCGGCCACAACGTCGCTCGGACGCTCCGGTGACGACATCTTCAGGATTTGGTCCAACATCATCTCGTGCGAATTCTTGAAGCGGGTCACGTCATAGCACCCGAGAGGGAACACGGCCGTGCGCGCGCAGCAAAGCGAGCGGAACGTGCATGGTCTCCACGGCCCGTTGCGCCTCTGCAATTGTTTCATCAGATCCGGATTGGCGAGCAGGGGCCGCGCGATGGCCACCATGTCGCATTTGCCGGCGCGCAGCGCACCGTCGATCACATCCCTGCTCTGGAAGCCGCCGTTGGCGATCACGGGGATGCTGACCGCCCGCTTGACCGCTGCAGCGAAGTCGGCATTGGCCGCCGGCGTAAAGCGCCACCCCAGTCCGAACACACGGCGGCGAAACCATGCAGGGGCTAGGTTGAAGATGATGGCACGGGCCTGCGCCTTGCCGCTCAGATACCGGTTGGTGTTGGCAAAGGTCTTGAAGCCGGCATCCGGGAAGGCTCCGGGACTGCCTTTCGGATTCAGAAAACCGAAGCCGCTGTCGACGTGCAAGTAATCGACCCCGAGCTCCTCCAGTCGTTTGGCGTAGTATGTCGTCTCGCGCAGGGTGTTGCCGACGACGTAGTGTCTCAGGTTCCACACTGGAGGCCACCTTATGTTGACAGGCAGGTAGTTGTAGTCCTTGGCGGACAGCCTGACGCCGAACAGGAAATCCGGCCCCACCGCCTTGCGCACGGCCTCCACGACCCGCGACAGGAAGCGAAAGCGGTTGTCGACCGAGCCGCCGTACTGGTCGCGCCGTCGATTGGTGGCAGGGTTGAGGAATTGCTGGATCAGATAGCCTTTCGAGGCGGTCACCTCTATGCCGTCGCACCCTATCGCCACCACGCGCCGGGCCGCGGCCGCGAATTCCGCGACCGACGCCTCGATTTGTGCCTCCGTCATGGCGACGGTGCGATTGCAGTAGCCGTAGAGGAAATCGAACGTGGCCGAGGCCGACAGGGTATCATTTGGCTGGGGGAACAGACTTGTGTGGGTGTGGCCGCCGGTGTCGCCGATTTGCATGATGTAGCGGCACGCGACACTTCCTGTGCCGGCCTTTTTGACCTCGCGCACCGCATCGCGCAGGGGGCCGACGAAGCAGTCGGAATGGATACTGGGGTACTCCAGCGGAGACATCCGGTCCTTGTTGATGCTGATGGTCGCCGAGATGATCGCGGCCACGCCGCCTGCTGCGAAGCGCTTCTCGAAGGCGATCCAGGCGGGCGAAACGCTGCCGTCGTAGTAGGCCATCCTGCCCCCGATGGAGGAGCGTATGACCCGATTCCCGAACTCGACGTTCTTGATCTTGAATGGCTCGAAAAGCTTGAACGACTCCAAAGGCATGACGCAACTCCGTCATCGCACGGGGGCAATGCTCCCAGGCAGTCAGCCGGCATTTGCGGGGATCCCCGGGACCTCGGCCTCATCCGTTCGAATGAGGCGCCGCATCTGCGGTGTAGTCCTACATTGATGTGATACGCGCCCTGTGTCCGGACACAACTTTATCTGAGTTGAAGCACCGGATACAAACGTTCTTTCCTCCGCGCGGCGCTGCCGCGCCGGCGGCAGCGGAATTGTGACATTGACGTCTTCGGGAGGCAGTCTCATGTCGGCTCTGGCAAATCCGGTCATCCAGCGCGAAGTCAACTTCGGTGGCAATCTGACCTGGCAGACGCGCTGCTATCGGCCGGCCAGCGAAGCCGAGGTTCTCGACATTCTGGCGCGGCACGCCACCGGCCGCATACGCGTGTTGGGGTCGAAACATTCCTGGAGCGACATCGCGGTCTCGGGCGAGGTGTCACTCGACATGAGCCTTTTCGACGACGTGCAGCCTTTTGTGCAGGATGGGCAAGGGTTCGTGCGTGTTGGGGCGGGCTCGACGCTCCAGAGTCTGCTCGACAGACTGCACCGGGCGACCGACCAGACCCTGCCGACCCTCGGCGCCATCAAGAAGCAGACCATCTCCGGCGCCATCTCGACAGGGACCCATGGTTCGGGGCGGCAGAGCCTTTCCCACTTCGTCACCAGGGTTCGCCTCGCGGCCTACGATCCCGGCACGGGCCGGCCGACGATCTACGACTACACCGACGGGGCCGAGTTGCGCGCCGCCCGCTGCGGGCTGGGCTGCATGGGCGTGATTCTTTCGGTCGAGTTGCCCACGGTGCCCAAGTACAAGGTGGCCGAAGTGCTTCGAAAGCGCGATTGCCTACAGCAGGTTCTTAAAGCCTACGTCGAGAAGCCGCTGTCTCAGTTCTTGTGGACGCCCTATGGG
>JBAPMW010000739.1:0-4348 GCA_049278815.1 Hyphomicrobiaceae bacterium | reverse complement strand
GCGATGTGCGGCGTGCCGCACAGCCACAGCCGCCAGGGCAGCACGACAGAGGGGCGCTGCCGTCGCAGCGTCGCCAGCACGGGATGGCGAAGGTTGTCGGCGACCACGGTGCGGTGGTCGTCGGCGGTGCTGCTCAGGATGAGCAGGTCGGGCGGGGCGGCGGCCAGCAGCTCCAGCGGCACCTGGCCGCCGCGCGTCAACCGGTACGCCGCCGCCTTGTTGCGGAAGCCGGCGGCGGCCAGCGCTGCGTCGGCGAGGCTGCCGGCGACCGACACCGCGCCACCGACCTGATACACGATGGCGGTGGGCGCGGTGTCCTGTGGACTGGGCTTCACCTCGGCGAGTCGCCGGTCGAACGCGCCGATCATCGCCTCTCCGCGCGCCTCCTCGCCGATGGCGGCGGCGACCGCCCGCACGGCGGCGCGCACGCCGTCAAGATCGGAGGCCATCGGTACAATCACCACGTTGGCCTTGAGCCGCCGCAGCAGGCTGACCGTCGGCGCGACGCCGAACGGCCCGGCGAGGACGAGATCTGCCCGGTGGCGCAGCACATCCTCGGCGGCTCCGCGCGTGACGGGCAGGCCCTTGGCCTTCTCCCAGATGGCCGAAACCTCCGGGTCGGCGGCCAGGTGCGTAACGGCGGCGATGCGCTCCCGCTCCGCCAGCTCGATCAGGAGCTGGTCGGCGCACAGGTCGAGCGAGACGATGCGCTGCGGCTTGGGCGGAGCCTGTGCGTGGGCCGTACCGACGGCTGCAACCCCGAGCATCGCCGCCGCGGCCATACCTGGAAGGTCGAAAGAGACGTGCCGTCGCACTTCAAGCCCACCGCTTGTCGGTTGCGTGGATGTTGCGGCCGACCCTTACCACAGTCGTCATCCCCGCGCAGGCGGGGACCCAGTCCACCTCCCATCACAGGCGCGCTCTCAGTAAGGCGCCGTGCGGCGAGCGCGCGCCCTCAGGCGAGCGAGCCCTCGTTGAGAGGTGACCTGGGTGCCCGCCTTCGCGGGCATGACGCCGTTGTGTACTTCGCTTTTTCACTTCGCTCCGCTTCACTTCGCACCACTGCCGCCGATGCCGTCCGGCCCGCCGAAGGTGAGCTTGATGCCGGCGAACGCCGTGATGGGCGCGGCATCGTAGCCGAACACCTCCTGATAGCGCTGATCGAGCAGATTCTCCACGCGCCCGAACAATTCCACTCCCGGCTGCAGCTTATAGGCGACCGAGGCGTTGATGAGCCAGTAGTCGTCGAGCAGCAGCCGCACGCCCGGCTCGGGAAAGCCGAAGCGGCCGTTGATGAACACGCTGTCGGTCATGCTGCCGTTATAGACGACGCCGAGATGCGCCGTGCCAAGACCGCCGGCGAAGGTATAAGCCAAGTCGGCCCGGCCGGAGTGGCGCGGGCGCCGAATCTCCTGCAATCCGGCCGAGGTCTCGGCCAGCAGATAGGTGTACGCGAACGTGCCCATGAGGCTCGGGCTGAAGCGCGTGCGCAGGGCCAGCTCGATGCCGTCGCGGGTGCTGACGCCGGGCAGGTTGATGAGCGACGGCGCCGGGAAGGCCAGGCCCGACTCGGCGATCTTGTCGGTCAGGTCGGCGTGGAAGTAGGTCACGTCCAGCACGGTCGCCTTTCCGAGGCCGATCTCGATGCCCGCATCCCAGCCCAGCGACTGCTCGGGCTTGAGGTTGGGGTTGGCCACGAAGAAGCCCGGGAACTTGCCGAACTGCTCGAACATGGCGGGGACCTTGACCGCCGTGCCGACACTGGCGTGCGGGCGCAGGCCCAGCGACTTGATGGCCCAGGCGGCGGCGAGCCGCCAGGTGGTGAAATCCTCGAACACGCTGTTGTCGTCGTGGCGCAGGCCGGCCGTGAGGAAGACCTGGTCCGCGAAGGCCGTCCGCCATTCTCCGGCAACGGCCAGCCGCTCGCGCTCGCGGGCCTTGTCGTCGCCCAGGTCGCCCTTCGGAATGAAGACCTCGGTCTCCTTCTCGATCAGGCCACTGACCGCGTGCTTTGCGCCGCCCATGCCCGGCGTCTCGAAGCGGTAGGTGCCGAGATAGCCGTAGGACGTGCGCTCGGCGAGGTTGCTGAAGAAGAACGGGCAGAGGGGCGGGCACGCGGAAGCGTCGGGCAGGTCCTGATCCGAGATGGTGGTGCTGTTGTGGGTGACGTGCAGCTGGTGGGTGAGCTTGTTGTCGAACGTATCCCACTTGAGCCGCAGGCCCGCCAGCAGCTGCTGGTCTTGCAGGAACGAGGGGGCGTCCATGGCCGTCTGCAGCGCGCCGACCGGGGAAAGCGGGTCGCCGAAGCCGTCGCGGTCGGCTTTCTTGTTGACCTGCCGGAGGGTGAGATCGAGCGTCAGGCCCTCCATGAGCTTCACACCGCCTGTGAAGGCGAAGCTGCGCAGGAGCATGCCGTCGGCCTCGCTGCCGAAGGGCGAGATGTTGAACCCGTCGGTGCTGCGCCAGTGCATGCCGAGCGCGAAATGCGCCCATTGGTTCCCCGCCGAAAGCCGCGCCGATACATCACCGGTGCCGAGCGAGCCGGCCTCGGTCTTGAGGGTCAGCGTCAACGGCCCCTGGCCCCTGCGGGTGACGATGTTGATCACGCCGCCGACGGCGTTGGAGCCGTAGAGCGCGCTCATCGGCCCGCGGATGACCTCGATGCGCTCGATGTCGTCGGCCGACAGGTTGGAGAAGTCGAGCTCGCCGTCGGTGGTGTTGTTGGCCTCCACGCCGTCAATCAGCACCAGCGTGTGGTTGCCCTCGGCGCCGCGGATGCGCACCTGCGTGAAATTGCCGTAGGCGCCGGTGCGGCCGACGGTGACGCCCGGCAGGCTGCGGAGTGCGTCCGCCACCTGGCGCACCTGCAGGCGCTCCAGATCCTTCCTCGTGATGACGGTGACGGAGTTGCCGACGCTTGCCGCGGGAACGCCCTCGACATCGGCTTCCTTGGCGTCGGTCTCGTTGGCCTCGGTCTCCTTGGCGCTGGCCTTGGCCTTCTTCGCACCCGGCGCAGCGGCGGATTTGCCTTTGCCCGTCGGCGGGCGCGGCGCCTCCAGGGTGGCGCCTTGCACGGTGATGGGGGGCAACTCGGTCTGGGCGAGCCCGGTGGCAGGCAGAACGATGGGCGCGAGGCCCAACGCAGCAGCAACGCAATACTTCGCAGACGAACGCATGACGCTTCTCCGAACGCAAAGGAGCGGAGGCGGCGCCCTTGACGGAGCGAACGAGCACAACGGTGGGCCGAGCTGCCGGACCCCAAGAGGCCCGGCCGACGGCCCGGTTGGCTAACGGCTTGTTCTAGCTGACCTCGCTGGCCCGTTCACGGACATCACCGGCGCGACCTCCAACTCACGACACACAGGGTCGTCGCCACGACGGTGATCCGCTCGCCCGCACGCCCCGCGCGGGTGATGGGCGACACGCGCCGGCAGGTCTCCTGGCTCACGGCTCATGCGCCTCGCCTCCGCCTTCCCGCCGGAGACCCGGCAGTGGCTTCTGGGGCGTTGCTCGCCGCTTACAGTTGCGGGGGCAGCCGCGGCTTTGGGGCCCAGAACTATCGATCGCGATCGATGAGAGGCCTCGCACCGCGTTCCCTTTTCACCGCCGCGACCCGACCGGGCCGCGACGAGACCGTCACGCAAGGTCCAATCGAAGGCGCCGGCAGACAGCTGTCAATACGGATCTGGCGCGCCGGCGTGTTTTTCTCCATGCATGCTGACTATGCCGCAACGCCGCTGTCGCCGGGTTGCTCCCCCCATCGTCCATGGGACATAACGCGAGAGCTGCCCGGGGCGAATTCACACGATCGGGCGCGCGCGGGTCGGCGCGTTCACACCGAGTGCGATCGGAGGGGGCTTGAGATGGGAGCTGCGACACTTCTCGATGCGGCCGTTATCGCGCCTGCCGCAATTCTTGGGCTGCTTGGCCTTTGGCTGGGCTTTGTGCGGTCGTCGGCGGCCTGGCCGATGCGGTGGCTCATTCCGTTGCTCGGCGCGTATGCCGCAGGAAAGCTGGCGGAGCTGGGCCTGCTCATCGTCTGGGAGATAGCTGAGGCGTGGAACCTTGTGGGGCCGCCCGTCGGCTGGGCGGCCTTCGTCGTCACATTCCTGGCGACGCTCGTTCCATTGCTGATGTTCATGGACAACCTGATAGGCCGGGTCACGGTCTGGACCGCCGGGCGCCGCGTCGAGATCGGCGAGCGCGTGCTCGGCGGACTCTGCGGGATCGCGTGCAGCCTCGTTCTGGCGGGGATCGCCATCGAGCATTCGCCGATACGGCGCGCCATGGCGGACGAGCCTGCCTGGGTCAGAGAGTCCGCTCTGCTGCCCTATTTCAGGAGCGCATC
>JBAPMW010000738.1:0-2548 GCA_049278815.1 Hyphomicrobiaceae bacterium | reverse complement strand
ATCATGATGCGCAGCTTTATTTTCTTCCAAACCCAAACGTCGGCGTATTAAATGCGAAATATCTTATCGAAAGTTTTGCCCTTCCCTATATGAGTAACAGCTCAGCATTCATTGAGCAATTTCATCTATATAGCCTCACCGTATGTGCGTCAATTGGCACGGTGCGTAGGGCGATGGATCATCTTACTAAGATGTTAAAGATAACAGATTGAACTTAATGCAAGAACAGCTTTTGCTCTTGCCCCGACGGGCATGCCATGGGGTCAGACCCGCAGGGTCTGACCCCATCGGCCACCCCTACCGCGGCGCCATCCTGAGCGCGCCGTCCAGGCGGATGCACTCGCCGTTGAGCATGGGGTTCTCGACGATGTGCGTGGCGAGCGCCGCGTACTCTGTGGGGCTGCCGAGGCGCGAGGGGAACGGCACGGAGGCTGCCAGCGACCGCCGCGCCTCCTCGGAGAGGGCGTCGAACATCGGCGTCAGGAACAGGCCCGGCAGGATGGTGCAGACGCGGATGCCGTTCTGGGCGAGGTCGCGGGCGATCGGCAGCGTCATGGAGTAGACGCCGCCCTTGGAGGCCGAGTAGGCCACCTGGCCGATCTGGCCGTCCTGGGCGGCCACCGACGAGGTGCAGATGATCACGCCGCGCTCGCCGTCGGCGTTGAGGGGATCGGCCGCCTGCATGCCGGCGGCGCTCTTCGAGATGGTAAGGAAGGTGCCGATCAGGTTGATGTGGATCACCTTGGTGAAGCTGGCGAGATCGTGCGGCTCGAACGCGCCGGTCTGCTTGTTGCGCGAGCTGATGCGCTTGGCGATGCCGATGCCGGCGCAATTCACGAGGATGCGCTCCTGCCCGTGCGCCTGGCGCGCGGCTGCCAGCGCCGCATCCACGCTCGCCTCGTTGGTCACGTCGCCCTTGACGAACACGCCGCCCAGCTCCTTGGCGAGCGGCTCGCCCAGCTTGTCATTGAGGTCGAGCAGCGCCACCTTGACGCCCTTGCCGGCCAGCGCCCGCGCGGTCGCCGCGCCCAGTCCCGACGCGCCCCCGGTGACAACGGCGGCAATATCCTTCGAAAGCTGCATTTCTCGTCTTTCCTCTTGCTCTTCCCGGGCGCCGCGGCCCCTGGCGCGTAAGGGCATACGGAACCCAGACGCGAGGCGTCCGGCCCCTCCTCCACGCGCTTTCCTGGCGGACACTAGGCGCCGCCCGCGCCACGGTAAAGCGCCCGCTCCGGCGTTTTCAGGGGCCTAAAGGAGGAACTGGTAGCCGACCACTACGGCATTGTACACGGCATGTGCGGCGATGGGTCCGACCAGCAGCCGGCTGCGGTCATAGATGAGCGCCGTCGCGACGCCGAGACCGAACACGGGGATCACCGAGAAGGGCGGGTGCACCAGGGCGAAGATGGCGGCGCTGGCAAGCACCGAGATGGCCGGCCCCAGCGTCCGCCGCAAGCCGCCGAAGATGAGGCCGCGGAAGATGAACTCCTCGAAGATGGGGGCAGCCACCACCGCCAGAAGCAGAAGCCAGAACCCGTCGCTGCGAGCGAAGGCCGTGCTCTGCCGCGCGCTCTCGAACAGGGCGGTGTGCTGCGCCAGGCGCACATAGGCAAGCGCCACCAGCGCCATCGCCAGCCCCGCGCCCGCCCCCCAGGCGATCGCCCTCAGACCACCGGCCCCGAAGGTGGCCGGCACTCCGGCGGATTTCAGCCGCCAGAACACGAAGCGCATCAGCAGGAAGGTGGTGGCGCCCGCGATGGCGAACCCGATCAGGAGCGAGCTGCCCGTCACCTTGTACCCGTTGAGCGCGTAGATCACGCCCACCAGCCCCTGCGCGACGAAGAACAGCATGGCCGCGACCAGTCCGTCCGACAGCGAGACGCGCGCCGGTGGCGACTCCGCCGGGTCGAGCAGATAGGGCAGGTGGTCGCGCGCCTTCTGCCACAGGGCGAGGCCGAGCAGGGCGGTGAGCACCATCAGCCCCGCCCGCTGCCAGACGGTGCTGGCGAAGATCGCGTACACGTAGAGGCCCGCCAGCAGCATGTAGAGGTACATGTAGCTGGGACGCAGCCGCCGCTGCACGATCTGGGCCAGCGGATCGCTGGCGAACACGCCGAGCGCTGTGGCGATGACCGCGAAGATCGGCACCCCCGCGGCGGCAACGACAGCCGGTCCCAGCAGGTCGGGCAGCGGGGTGCCCACCATGGGAGCGACGGCAAAGATGGCGAGGGGATAGGCGAGACAGACGATCCCCCACAGGGTCGCCTTCTGCCGCAGGATCGACTCAAGCGAATGCGGCACGGAGTAGAGTATCCAGAGCGCGTTGCCCTCGGTGTTCAGCGTCTGGAACGCCGAGAACATGAGCGCGTAGGCCGCCATGAAGAAGGCCACGGCGGCGAGCCCGCTCGGCGTGTGCCAGGCCGCCGTGAGCATCTCGCCGCCGGAATTGAACCAGATCTGTGCCCCGATAACGAGCACCGGCAGCACCAGCGACTGGACCAGGAAGTTGCGGTCGCGCGCCAGCAGGACGAGCTCGCGCGCCTGGATC
>JBAPMW010000737.1:0-5680 GCA_049278815.1 Hyphomicrobiaceae bacterium | reverse complement strand
GATCGCGCCCGCGCCACCCGCCGACGCCGGCACCGCCGCCGGCGCCAGTGCCGCGGCCATGACCAGCGACAGCGCGGCCACGAGGCGCTGCCACAGGAGCGTGAAACTGTGCCGGGCGTTCAGCATGCGGGTCCGTTCGATCTCGCCGTTACATAGGGCCATGCCGGGATCAGGGCAAGCGACCCGGCGCGAATCGCGGCGTTGTGCCGTGCAACATCAGGGCGGCAGAGGGGGCCCGGGGCGGGTAGGCGGGGCCAAGCCGGGGCCAAGCAGGCTATCGTTGTTGGCCCGATGCACGCCTCTCCGCAAGGCCGGTTTACCCTGGAACCTGATGGCCGGCGACGGCAGCTTGTGTGGCAGGTTCCCGACGTTGCCCGAGCTATTTGATGAGTAGAACCGGCAGCGTCGCCAGCTGGGCAACCTCGCTGGCCACGGTGGCTACGAGCAGTCCAGTGGTCTTGGACAGCCAGCACCTGAACCCGCCGGCCGGGGCGTCGCCCAGGAGGACGATATCGCAGGCCTCCTCGTCGGCCACGCGCAGAATGGTCTCGGCCGGGTCGCCCACCTCGATGCGGTCCTTGTGCGTAACGCCCGCCTGGTCGAGGCGGCGCACGGCAGCAGCGACGGCGCGCGAGCCCATGAGGTCCTTGAGCCGGGCGTGGACCTCCTTGCGCTTGAAAGAGCCGTAGCCACGCAGCCGGCCGTCGGGCGGCTCGGGTATCACGCCCAGGACAACGGCCTCGACGGGGAGCCCCTTGCGGGCAAGGTCCAGGACGAGCTCAACGATGCGGCCCGTGCGCTCCGAGCCGTCGATGACGGTGAGCATCCTGACCGAGCGGAGCGGCGTATCGGAGGTGTCCCGTGCGGGATTGCGATCGGGTGTCTGGAGGGTGGCCATCTGTTCAACCTGGCAGGAGCTGGAAAGCGGCAACGGCGACAAGCGTGGGGAGCGCGGCGGCGGCGGCTAGGCCGGCGGCACCGATGGCGCCATCCTCGAAGCTGTCCTTCAGGATGGCAAAGCCGGCGGGGTTGGGCGCGTTGGCGATGACGGTAAGACCGCCCCCGGTGACAGCGCCCGCGACCATGGAATACTTGAAGGAGTCGGAGACGCCCTCGACCAGGGAGCCCAGGTAGGTGAGCGCCGCGTTGTCGGTGATGGCCGTGAGCAGTGTCGCCCCGAAGTACAGGGTCGTGGGGCTCATGTCGGCGAGCAGCGGTTGCAGCCACCAGGCCTGCTGGCCGCCGAGCACCACGAGGCCGCCCAGAAAGAAAGCGACCAGCAGGCCTTCGCGGAGGATGAGACGACTCTGCCAGCGCTTGTAGGCCTCGGTGAAGCCGAGAAAGAACAGGAAGAGGGCGATGAAGACCACCGGATGGTGGCTGAAAACCACGACGGCAGTCAGGAACAGCAGGTGGGTCGCGATCACCCAGACCGGGACGTCGAGCCGTGCGAGTGCAGGGGAGAACGCCGTCTGCTTGCGCAGGTGCATGCGGTAGAGGAACGTCACGCCGGCGGCGTTGACCAGGACGGCGAGCGTAGCCTTCCAGCCGAAGGACGTGAGCATCGTGACGGCGTCAAGGCCCCACTTCTCGGCCACCATCAGCACCGGAGGGGCGGCGTAAGGTGTCAGCGTCCCCCCGATGGAGATATTCACGAACAGCACGCCAACGGTGGCATAGATGAAGCCCTTCGGGGCATTGCGGTCGAAGAAGCGCTCGCGCAGCAGAAGCGCGGTCAGGGTCATTGCCGCCGGCTCGGTGATGAACGAGCCGAGCAGCGGCCCCACCGAAAGCAGCGTGGCATAGTAGGCAGCGGGTGGCGCGAGCGGCAGGGCGCGCGAGATCGAGAGGAGCAGCGCGCCGGCAAAATCGAGGACCGGCCGGCTCGCGGCGATCACCATGATCACGAACACGAAGGCCGGCTCGGTGAAGTTGCGGCCCTCGAGGTAGTGCAGTGCGGGGGCCGTTCCACTGTGCGCAACCAGGAGCAGCAGCAGCACCATGGCCCAGAAGCCGAATACCACCTCGACCTCGCCGAGCAGGTGCCAGAGCCCTGCGTGCGATGGATTGACGTGGGCGAGGCGCTGAAAATAGCGCGTGCTGAAGGTATGCAGGACGGCGACGGCGAAGATCGCGGCAGCGGCGACCTGCACGATGCCCGGGCTCAGTCCTGTCATGCGTCCTCGCCGGTTGGAAGAGCGAGGATGGGGCGGGAGAGTGGGCGCAGCAATTCCGGGCGCCCCACCGCGGTTGTCTGCCGGAGGGTGCGCCCCCAGGTAGAGATACGGAAGGGCGAAACCGCAAGCGAAGGAGTAGGAACGGGGTGCAGAGGCCCAGAGACACGGTCACTGTCGGGATGCCCATCGTGCGCCTGCTGTCGCGTCGCCACATCGAGATCGCGCTCGCCTATCTCGTGGGCTACGTGCTGCTCGACTGGCTGAGCTACGTGCACCCCTTCGGGAGCTTCGGCATCACGCCGTGGGACCCGCAGACCGGCTTGAGCTTCGCGCTGGTGCTGCTTTTCGGTGCGGAGTTCATGCCGTGGTTGTTTATTGCCCCTGTCCTTGCCGACGGGTTCGTGCGCGGCTTTGCATTGCCGGTCGGAGCCGACGTGGCGGCGGCGGTCATCATAGGCGGTGGATATGCGGCTGCGACGGGGCTTCTGCTCCTGCCCCGCCTGCGCTTCGACCCGACGCTGGTCTCGCGCAATTCCCTCGTCCTGCTCGCGGCAACCGCCGTCGGCAGCACCGCCGTGGTGGCCACGAGCTATGTGGCAATGCTCGTCGCGTTCGGTATTCTGCCCCCTGCCGATTTCGGCAGCGCGGCCCTGCGCTTCTGGGTGGGCGATGCGATCGGCATCACCGTGCTGACGCCCTTCCTGCTCGTGCTGATGACGCGGCGACGCCTGCTGCCGCCGTCCTGGGAGGCCTTCGCCCTGCTCGTGCTGGTGCTCGGCGCCCTGTGGATCGTGTTCGGCTTCACCGAGGCGTTGCGCTTTCAGCTCTTCTACCTGTTCTTCCTCCCCGTGATCTGGACCGCCGTCCGGTTCGGGCTCGAAGGCGTAACAATCGGGCTCCTGTTGACGCAGCTCGGCCTCATCATGGCCATGCACCTCACCGGGCAAGGCGCGGTCGATGTGACTGCCTACCAGGCGCTCATGGTGGTCCTGGCGCTGACCGGCCTGGCCGTGGGCGTGCTCGTCAGCGAGCAGCAGCGCACGCAGCAGCAGCTCCGCCTCAACCAGGAGGCCCTGAGCCGTGCTCTCCGGGTCGGCACCATGGGGGAGTTCGCCGCCGCGCTCGCGCACGAGATCAACCAGCCACTGACGGCAATCTCGAACTACGCGCGCCTGGTGAAGACCACGGCCGACCCCGCCACCGCGTCGGCGGCTTCGGAACGCCTGATCGCCCAGGTAGAGCGCGCCGCCGAGGTGGTGCGACGCCTGCGCAACTTCATCCGGCTCGGCCGCAGCGAGACGGCTCCCGTCACCGTGCCGAGACTGGTGCATGAGACGGTCGCGTACTGCCACGCGGAGCTCGACACGCAGGGCATCGAGCTGCAGTCGCGGCTGGCGCGCGATCTGCCGGCGGTCAAGGCCGACGCTCTGCAGATCGAGCAGGTGATCGTCAACCTTGTGCGCAACGCCGCCGAGGCGCTGACGGACGCGGGCCGCTATGATGGCAAGGTGGTTATCGAAGCCGAGCGCGATGCCGTGGGCTTTGTCGTCATCCGCGTGCGCGACAACGGTCCAGGCTTCGATCCGGACCTCGCCGAGCGCGCCGTCACCCCCTTTGCTACCACCAAGACCGATGGTCTGGGGCTTGGCCTGTCGCTTGCCCGCTCCATCGTCGAAGCCCACGGCGGCCGGCTGTCGATCGAAAGCAGCGCCAGCGGCGCAGTGGTCTCCTTCACCCTCCCGCGCTCGCCGGCCAAAGGCACCGCCTATGACCATCGCGCTCATTGAGGACGATGAGGCCGCACTCGAGTCCCTGCGCCTGCTGCTGGAAGGCCGCGGCCTGCGCGTGTCCGGCTTCGCCTCGGCGGAGGCGTTCCTGGCGGGCTTGAACGAGGACCAGCCGGAGTGCGTCGTCAGCGACGTGCGCCTGCCTGGACTGTCCGGGCTGGACCTCCAGCGCGCCCTGAAGGCCCAGGGCAGCGATGTGCCGGTCATCCTCATCACCGGGCACGGCGATATTGCCATGGCGGTAACGGCCATGAAGGAAGGCGCGTTCGACTTCGTCGAGAAGCCCTACGACGCCGAATACCTCATCGCCAACATCGAGAGGGCGCTGGCCGCCGGGCAAGAGCATCGGTCCAGGGAAAGCCAGCGGCAGGAGCTCGTGGAGCGCCTGGCCGAGCTGTCGCCGCGCCAGAGGGAGGTGATGCATCTGGTCGCCGACGGTCTGTCCAACAAGGAGATTGCGCTTCGCCTCGGCATCAGCCCGAGGACCGTCGAAAACTATCGCGCGTGGGTCATGGAACGGATGGGCGCCGCCAACCTCGCCGATCTCGTGCGCAAGGTGCTCTTGATTGAGCGCGAGCGCTAGGCGCTCCTCGGGTGCCGATGACGGCAGCTACGAGAGAGCGCCTGGCAGCACGCATCGAAAGCAGACGCGGGACACCCTTGCGCCACCTCCACGTCCGCGCCGGTGGTGCGGCGTTGCCTTGAAGCGAGGCTCGGTGCGGGCTCCGTCGTCGCCCCGGCTGCCAAGTCCTCACGCGGCGCCCCTGTGTACGATGTATCGTGGCAGGGGCACCGCGTGGAGGCTTCAGGGGGAGGCGCTCAGGGAGGGTGAGGTGTGCGGGTGCCCACCTCCCTGAGGCCTGCCCCCTGAAACCTATTCGGTTCCGCATCCAGTCTTGAAATCGTAAAGCACGCCCGACCTGGGAGGAGGTGGCGGCTCCGCGAGCTCTGCAACGTGGCACAGAGCGCCGCCAATCTCCGCCTCTCGGCGGGCGATAGCTCTTCCAGGTCTTGCCTGCGGACCATGGCGAGCGCAGCAACCTTGGTTGCAAGGATCATGTCGCTCCGCTCCCTAGAGAGAGAGCAGCTCCTGGTTTCCTCTCGGACGCTATCAGTCCGGTGTGCCGAGCGTTGCGGGCCCGGGGAGAGTCGCAGCTTATCAACGCCCTCGGTTGACAAAGCTGCGACCGAAAGCCGTGCGCGTCAGCGCGAACGTGCACGGCTTTTCTTCCCCCGACACCGGGCCGCGGCGGGACTGGACCGTTTCCGTGTCGCGAAGGAGTGTGCGACAAAACTCTTGCGCAACTGTGCCGGAATCGTATCGAATCGTGACAGACTTCCCGTGCGCCCCCGCAGGGAGGAGCCGTCTACAAAGGCGGGCACGATGGACCTCGCGGTGCCTGCGCTCGCCAGCACCTCAAGGTGCGCGCATCTGCGGGCACACAGGCTATGGCGCTTTCCACTTGACGTGGATCACGCCATTTCCGCTGACAGCTGACGTTCTATCGCGTCCTGCCGTGCTTTGCTTCGTTAAGGCCGGCCGCAGAACGACGGGGAGCCGCGACGCGCTGCCGCCCACCTCGCGCGATGCCTATAATTCGCGGTCGTCTGCTGCGACGGGACGTGGATGGCGCCATCCGACGTTCACGGGCAGACGGCCGGCGTCCCGGAAGGAGAGGAGATGGCTCGAGATCCGGGAGGCGCGTTGCGTCGGCC
>JBAPMW010000736.1:0-8140 GCA_049278815.1 Hyphomicrobiaceae bacterium | reverse complement strand
GCAGGTCGCCGTACACTTGGATGATAAGCAGTCGTCCCGTTCCCTCCGGGACGCGCAATTCATCAATCGTTGGCGTCAACTTGGGGTCCGTCTTATCGTAAATGGCTTTCTTTAGCTGATTGACGTCAACCTCGTTGGGGACGCCGATGATAGCACTAGATCGGCCGACTTTACGATCCTCAACGCCGACGACGAGCGTTCCTCCGCCTCCGTTCGCCAAGCAAATCACCATCTCGACGATAAGACCGACGGCGCCCTTAAAGCTCTGCCTATCCCACTCTTTGAAGTCTAGTGTTTGATCTTCAAGCTCGTCCGCACACACTGCATCCAGCTCAATGAGTAGCGCGACTACCTCCTCCTTTGTGGGCATGCATCGTCAACCCTTGCTCTGGTTCTGTCCCACGGGTGTGTAGCACGAGCCGCAAATCATCTATAGTCGGCAACCACTGGTCTCGGTGGAAAATGACCATGGCCCAACCAAAGCCGAGCCGGAAGCCTCGCGACAAGACGGAGATAGAAGTCGAGCCCGGCGCAGAGCAGCGTTTTGCCTCCATCCTCAAGCGGGTACCCTCCGCCCGCTAAGCCGCCCTCTACGGATACCATTATCCGCACAACGATCAGTCCTCCCGCTGCATGGGTCCGATGCTCACGCCGCGGCCGCGAACGGCTGGCGCAGCCCACGGGCGGCCTCCTCGACGCGGGTCTGGGTGGCCGTCAGGCTGGTGCTGAGGAGCCCGCTGCTGAGCTGCGACAGCAGGGCGAGCTCCTTCTGGTAGTCGTCGGCCGCCTGGCGCCAGAAGCTGGCATAGGTGTCACGCAGCTCCTCGGGCGACCGGCAGGCGCACACGCGCTGCGGCAGCCGCAGGTCCTCCTTCATGCGCCGGTTGACGAAGTCGAGCCACTCGCTGCCCAGCATCGCCATGCCTTCGTACATCTGGCCGTTCCACCTGGCGGTGCCGGCCAGCGCCGACCCCCAGAGCTCCGAATCCAGCGCCATCGGCGTTGCACCGACATTCGCTCTCGAATGATCCGACATCGCGTTTGCTCCTGACTTGGTCATCGTTGCGGGATAGGAGGTGCGCGCCGCCTGGCGCACGTCAGCCTCGAGTACGTCGGCGAGCCTTCTCCTGCTACTTGCAGATCAGGACCGGAACCGCGCTGTAGGCGAGCACCCTGGTCGCTTGGCTGCCGAGCACCAATTTGGCGAGGCCGCGGCGCCCGTGCGAGGCCATGACGATCAAATCGCAGCCCCTCGCGTTGGCTTGCTCAACGATTCCTTCCGCCGGGTATTGATTTGGGACATGCACGGTGGTGCAGCCGACGCCGACCTTGGCCGCCAGATCGCTCACGGCCGCGAGCACCCGGCCTGCCTCCTGCGCAACGGCGTTGTCGTACTCGGCGATCGGCGTCGGCGCCATCATGCCACCGCCCATCTCGCCCGCCGGCCAGGGCGCGCTGACCATGACGGCAGTAACGTTGGCGTTGAGCGCCTTGGCAAGCTCCAGGCCCTGCCGCACTGCCTTGTGCGCCAGCTCGGAGCCATCGGTCGGCAGAAGTATGTGCTTGTACATTGTGTGCTCCTTGCCTGGAGGCTCTCGGCATTGATCCCGCGCCGCGTGCGCCCCGCCGCGGGGCAGCGATAAAGGCTTGCCCACTGGCAACCAGCCGGCATTGATCGCGGTCAACGTCGCGCAGCATCGTGCCGCCAGCACCGGCCTCAACCCAGCTGAAGCGACAGATATGGTTGTTGGCGGGGCCCATCCTCACGGCGCCAGCCGGTCATGCCCGCATGGCTGCTGCCCGCCAGGCGGATGGCGTTGCTGGCGTTGATTTAACAACTTGCTTTCGGCAGTCGGTCTGACAAGACTGGCGCCACTTGAACGCTTCCGGCATGTCGCGAATGACCAGGATTCTCCCGCTTTCCGCCGCAGTCGAAGAGGTCGTGCGCGACGGCGACAAGGTCGCCTTCGAGGGCTTCACGCATCTGATCCCCTACGCGGCGGGGCACGAGACGATCCGCCAGGGGCGGAAGGGCCTGACCCTCGTGCGCATGACGCCCGACCTGCTCTACGACCAGCTGATCGGCGTCGGTGCGGCGCGGAGGATGATCTTCTCGTGGGGTGGAAATCCGGGCGTCGGCTCGCTGCACCGCTTCCGCGACGCCTACGAGCAGGGCTGGCCGCAGCCCCTGGAGATCGAGGAGCACAGCCACGCGGCCATGGCCAACGCCTACGAGGCGGGTGCGGCCAGGCTGCCGTTCGCCGTGTTCCGCGGCTACCGCGGCGCCGAGCTGCCGCGCGTCAACCCCACCATCAAATCGGTCACCTGCCCCTACACCGGGGAGGTGCTGGCCACCGTCCCCGCCATGAAGCTCGACAGCGCCGTGATCCACGCCCAGCGGGCCGACCGCGAGGGCAACGTGCTGCTGGAGGGCATCGTCGGCGTGCAGAAGGAGGCGGTGCTGGCCGCCGGGCGCGCGCTGGTGACGGTCGAGGAGATCGTGGACGACCTGGGACCCCGCTCGTACAACGCCTGTGTGCTGCCGCACTGGACCATCACGGCCGTGGCGCATGTGCCGGGCGGCGCGCATCCCTCCTATGCCCAGGGACACTACAAGCGCGACAACGCCTTCTACGAAGCCTGGGACGCCATCGCCCGCGACCGCGACAGCTTCACGGCGTGGGTGAAAGAGCACATCCTGGAGCAAGGCCCCGAGGCCTTCGCCCGCTTCGCCCGCAAATGACCGAGCTCGACCACATCGCGGTGATCGCGCCCGACCTTGGCACAGGCGTCGCCTGGGTGCGGGAGGCGCTGGGCGTGGAGATGCCCGCGGGCGGCAAGCATCCCGAGATGGGCACGCACAATTGCCTCGTCGGCCTCGGGCCGGACGTTTATCTGGAGGTCATCGCAGTCGACCCGGAGGCGCCGCGCCCGCCGCACCGCCGTTGGTTTGGCCTCGATGACCACGAGGAGGTGGAACGGTATTGGCGCGAGGGTCGCCGCCTCAGGGGCTACGTGGCGCGCTGCACCGGCATTGCCGCCGTCATCGGTGCGCAGGCTGGCACGTTCGGTGTGCCGATCCGCGTCTCGCGCGGCGACCGCCATTGGCTGTTCGCCGTCCGGGCCGACGGCCAGCTGCCACTGGACGGAGCCGCCCCCTGCCTCATCGATTGGCTGGAGCACGGCACGCCGGCGCCCACCATGCCTGACCTGGGGCTCAGATTGCAGAGCCTGCGCGTCGAGACTCCGGACCCCGATGCTCTCCATGCCGCTCTGCATGCCATCGGCATGGCGCGGAAGCCGGAGATCGGCCGTGGGCCCGAGGTGCGGCTCGCGGCCACCATCGCCACGCCGGGCGGCATGCGCGTGCTCAACTGACGAGACGAACAGCAGGACGAAGGCGGAAGGTTCGCCATGACATCTCCCTCTACATGGACGCCGACCGAGATGATGACCGTCGTCGCGGCGCGGGCCCTCAAGAGCTCGGACGTATGCTTCGTCGGCATCGGCGCGCCGTCGGCGGCTTGCAATCTCGCGCGTCTCACCCATGCGCCGGGCATCACCCTGATCTACGAGAGCGGCACCATCGCCACCAAGCCCAACGTGCTGCCGCTCTCCATCGGCGACGGCGAGCTGTGCGAGACCGCGCTTACAACAGTGTCCGTGCCGGAGATGTTTCGCTACTGGCTGCAGGGCGGGCGCATCACCGTGGGCTTCCTGGGCGGCGCGCAGGTCGATCGCTTCGCCAATCTCAACACCACCGTGGTCGGACCTTACAGCAAACCCAAGGTGCGCCTGCCGGGCGGCGGCGGCGCGCCGGAGATCGCCACCTCCTGCCAAGAGGTGCTCATCACCATGGCCCAGAGCAGGCGCTCGTTCGTGGCCAAGCTCGATTTCATCACCTCGCTCGGCCACGGCGAGGGCAAGGGCAGCCGCGAGCGCCTGGGGGTAAGCACCAAGGGGCCGACGCGCCTCATCACCGACCTGTGCACGCTGGAGCCGGACGCGGAGACCAGCGAGATGACGGTGGCCGCCATCCATCCCGGCGTCACCCGCGAGCTGATCGCCGAGGCCACCGGCTGGCCCGTCAAGTTCGCCGCCAAGGTCGCCGAGACACCGCGGCCCACGGCCGAGGAGCTTGAGGTGCTGCGCGGCCTGCACGCCCGCACCAGGGCCGCCTTTCAAGCTTAGGTGTCAGACCCTCCGGGTCTGAAGGGAAACTAACCCTATCCAGCTGGAGACAGCGAGCTCGTCAATGCGCGACAGACAAGCGCCGCCCGGATCCCCCTCCCCCTTGTGGGGAGGGGTTAGGGGTGGGGGGACTCCCGACCTCGGATGTGCTGGAATCCCCCCCACCCTGTCCCTCCCCCACAAGGGGGGAGGGACGTTGTGGCGCGCTCCGTTTCGTCTATCGAGGCTCGGCGCAGCCGGTGATCGGCTGACACCATAGCACTCCCGGCTCGTCGGCTTTCGGTACGACGTGACAACACCGCGCGCCTTGAATTAGGCTCGCGCCCACTCCCGGGCCGGCTTATAGAGGGCGGGCCGGAGGCGACGGCGCGGGCCAACCACAGGGACAGGACATGGCCAACAAGCAGGAAGCCTATGAGGACATCCCGGGAACCTGGGTGTTCGATGCCCAGCGCGCGCGGCAGGGCTATCACCTCAACCAGTTTCTCTATTCGCTGATGAAGGCGGAGAACCGCAAGGAGTTCCTGACCGACGAGGGCAAATATCTCCTGAAGTTCCCGATGACGGAGGAGCAGCGCCAGGCGGTCATGCAGCGCGCCTGGAACCGCATGCTGGAGCTTGGCGGCGTCTCCTATGCGCTCGCAAAGCTCGCCTTCACCGACGGCAAGTCCTACCAGTTCATGGCCTCGCAGATGGTCGGCGTGCCGGAGAAGGACTACGTGGACATGATGCTGAAGGGTGGGCGCTCGCTCGATGGCTGGCGCTCCAAGAAAGAGCGGGGAGAGGCCTGATCCCATGGCGAAGATCATTGCCGGCTTCGGCACCTCGCACACGCCGGCCATCGGCGCCGCGCTCGACCTCGGCAAGGTGGGAGAGCCCTATTGGGCGCCCGTGTTCGCCGGCTACGAGAAATCCAAGGAGTGGATGGCGAAGGCCAAGCCCGACGTCGCCATCGTCATCTACAACGACCACGTCAACGCCTTCGACTTCAAGATCATCCCGACGTTCGCGATCGGCTGCGGCGCCGAGTTCACGATCGCCGACGAAGGCTGGGGCCCGCGGCCCGTGCCCGTGGTCAAGGGCCACCCGGAGCTCGCCTCGCATATCGTGCAGTCGCTGGTGCTCGACGAGTTCGACATGACCATCGTCAACGAGCTGCAGGTCGACCACGGCCTCACCGTGCCGCTGTCGCTGGCCTACGGTCAGCCCAAGGAATGGCCGGCCCGTGTGATCCCGCTGGCCGTCAATGTGGTGCAGTATCCGGCGCCCACGGGCCACCGCTGCTACATGCTGGGCAAGGCGATCAGGAAGGCGGTCGAAAGCTGGGACGAGGACCTGAAGGTCGTCATCTTCGGAACCGGCGGCCTTTCGCACCAGATCCAGGGCCCCCGCGCGGGCCTCGTCAACACCAAGTTCGACACCGATTTCCTCGACGACCTCTCGCGCAATCCCCAGCGCCTCGTGAACCTGCCCCCGCTCGAGTACCTGCGCGACGCCGGCAACGAGGCGATCGAGATGGTGATGTGGCTCACCATGCGCGGCGCGCTGGGCGACAAGGTGGAGGAGGTGTACCGGTTCTATCATGTGCCGGCGTCCTCGACGGCGGTGGGGCATATTATTCTGGAGGCGCGGTAGCGTGCCGATCGTCCGGGGTCAGACCCTGCGGGTCTGACCCCATGGCACAACGGTTTGCATGAGCTTGGATAACGTCGCGCCACAAGGTTCCACCCTGGGTTAGACCTGCGGGGTTTGCCGCCGTCACCGTTTCGGTATCGGCTCATTGCTCCGATGATAAAGCGGGCGTGGCTGCACGGAGATAGTGTGCGGGCGCGTCGCAGCCCCCCAACACGAAAACCCTCGCAGGGCAGCGGCCCTCGAGGCGATGGGCAAGGAGGAGCAGGGCGTCCAGGCTCGCGCCCGTTGGCCTCTGACCTGATGCTGCGGGGCACGAAGGACGCCCTGCTCGGTCGCTCCGACGGCCGCCAGGCGCTTGGCTAGGACCTTGCCACCAACCCGGCGGGGTATCGGAGGAGGACTTCGCCGCATCCCGGCCACCGGACCAGCGCTTGGATGGTCTGTCCACCAACCAGCCCGCGCACCGGAGTGCAGCCCCCGGCTCCCATCTGAGTGCGCCGCTGCAGCGCCGCCGCTCATCTCCGAGGCGCGGATATCTTGCCATGCCCATTGTGGGGCGGAGATAAGGCACAATATTTTTGGAGGCGCATTAGTTCGTCATCGGATGGCAGGGGTGACGTTCATGGGACGCAATTGAGGCCTGGGCCTCGGCGAAGCCAAGGCGGGCGTCCCGAGGCGCCAACCGGATCCCCTCTCCCCGCTTGCGGGGAGAGGGAGCCGCGAGCACTGACCCCATCGCCCTTGACCATCCCCCCCGTCCCGAGTCCAATACCCCCGCAACTCACCCGCCCGGCCCGCCGTGGCGGTCCGCAACACACACTCGACAAGAGGCACAAGCATGAAAATCGTCGTAGCGGGACAGGGCGCGTTCGGCCAGAAGCATCTGGAGGGGATCCAGAACATCCCGGGCATCGAGGTGGTCTCGCTGGCGGGCGGCTCGCCGGATTCGACCAGGGAGGTGGCCCAGAAGTTCAAGGTCCCGCATTGGACGACGAACTATTCCGAGGCTCTGGCCCATCCCGGCGTCGAGGCCGTGATCCTGGCGACGCCGACGCAGATGCATGCCCGCCAGGCCATCGAGGCGATGCGGGCCGGTAAGCATGTCCAGATCGAGATCCCGATCGCCGACAGCCTAAGGGATGCCGAGGAGATCATGCGCGTCCAGAAGGAGACCGGCCTCGTCGCCATGGCCGGCCACACGCGCCGGTTCAACCCGTCGCACCAGTGGGTGAAGAAGCGCATCAAGGCTGGCGAGTTGGCCATCCAGCAGATGAACGTGACGACCTATTTCTTCCGCCGCACCAACATGAACGCGGCCGGCAAGCCGCGCAGCTGGACCGACCACCTGCTCTGGCATCACGCCTGCCACACCGTCGATCTCTTCATGTACCAGACGGGCGAGCCGGTCTCGGACTGCTACGCGGTGGAGGGGCCGTATCACCCCACGCTCGGCATCGCCATGGACATGGGCATTCTGATGAAGACGCCCTCCGGCAAGGTGTGCGTGCTGGCGCTCTCCTTCAACAACAAGGGGCCGCTGGGCACCATCTTCCGCTACATCTGCGACAACGGCACCTACGTCGCGAGCTACGACGATCTCAACGACGGCGATGGCAACAAGGTCGACGTGTCCAAGGTCGATGTCTCAATGAACGGCATCGAGCTTCAGGACCGCGAGTTCTTCGCCGCGATCAAGGAGAAGCGCGAGCCCAATGCGAGCGTCGCACAAGCGCTGCCGGCGATGCAGGTCTTGGACAAGCTCGAGAAAATTCTCGCACGGTCCGAGTGATACCGTCACCCCTCGCGCTTGTCGCGCGACGGGTGCTCCTTCTCGGCGGTGAGGTCTGGCCTGGGTCCTGACTCCTCCGCACGGTCCACCGCTTCCGGCTTGACCGTCGCTTCAGCGCGCGGGGCCGCTTGGGGCTCGATCCAGGTCTCGGCGGCGGGGACGTAGGGGGGAGCCTCCGCCCCGCGGCCGATGGGAAGCGGCGGATCGACCAGCAGGATGCTCGCCAGGACGGCGGCCAGGACGAGGCCGCCGGTGCGCGTCAGCCCCCACAGCGTCCCTTTGGCGCACGTCCCCGCCAAGGGCTGGTCATGAACCTGGTTCATGTGTCGGTCTCCTCGCGGGCGCGGGGCGGCGCGGCGGTCGCAGTGCATTTATTTGTCCGGGCGCATTTGTTTGAGTGGCGAGCGGCTGCGCGTTCCGTTCGCCGTGCGGGGCGGCCGCTCCGCGCCTCGCGTTCGGACTCGCCTCGCCGATGCCCCGACAGGCACGGCTCCGAGTGTGCCTGCCGTTGAGGCGCTATATGGC
>JBAPMW010000735.1:0-3228 GCA_049278815.1 Hyphomicrobiaceae bacterium | reverse complement strand
GGTTCTGGATTGGCACGGTGCTTGAGCCCTACGGCCTCGTCTACCACCCGAAGCTGTTCGAGCGGCTCGGCATCCCGCCACCGAACGACTGGGACGACCTGCTCAACCCGAAGCTCAAGGGCAACGTTGCGCAGTGCGCACCCACGCGGTCGAGCAGCAGCCATGCCACCTACGAGGTCATCCTCCAGCGCGAGGGCGATGACAAGGGCTGGGAGTGGCTGAGGCGGCTTGGGGGCAACACAGGCATCTTCACCGCCCGCAGCCGCGACGTTCCGTCGGTGGTGGCCAAGGGTGAATTTGCCGCCGGCTTCGCGGTGCCAAGCTATATGGCCTTCGAGGACCGCCTGGCGGGCTTCGACATCAAGTTCGTGGCCCCGAAGACGGCCTGGATCACGCCTGAGCCGATCGCCATCCTGGCCGGCGCCAAGCACCCCAAGGCTGCGCGCGCGTTCATCGAGTTCATGCTGTCGGAGCGCGGGCAGCGCGTAGCCATGGAGCGCGGCGTGTTCCCGATCACGCCGAAGTATCGCGTGCAAGGCGCCCCCAGTTCGACGGCGGAAGCGGCCGTCGAGTTCACCGGTGGCATGCGCTCCTATTTCGACCGCGAGGTGACCAACATCTACGTCGATGCCGTCGCGCAAGCGCGCTACGAGCAGGTCAATTCGCAGTTCCGCAAGGAGATCGAGTCGGTCTGGGACGAGCTCAAGAGAAAATACTGAGCCGGCGCGGGCGGTAGCGGAGACTGCGTTATGCGCATCGGCATCGAGAACGTCACCAAGCGCTTTGGCGCGATGGCCGCGGTGAGCGAGGTGAACCTGTCCATCGAGGACGGCGAGCTCTTCACGCTGCTGGGGCCGTCGGGCTGCGGCAAGACCACCCTGCTGCGCCTGATCGCCGGCTTCTATGCGCCGGACGAGGGGCAGATCCGGTTCAACGGCGAGATCGTCAACGCCGTGCCCGCGAGCGAGCGGGGCATCGGCATGGTGTTCCAGAACTTCGCGCTCTGGCCACACATGACCGTCCACGAGAACGCGGCCTACGGTCTCAAGCTGCGCCGGCTGGGGCACGCCGAGATCGCGGCCCGCGTTGGGGCCGTGTTCGAGAAGGTCAGGCTCACCGGTCTCGGCGACCGCTATCCCGGCCAGCTCTCGGGAGGGCAGCAGCAGCGCGTGGCGCTGGCGCGGGCGCTGGTCTTGAGCCCGCAAATCCTGCTGCTTGATGAGCCCCTGTCCAACCTCGATGCCAAGATCCGCGTGCAGGTGCGACAGGAGATCCGCAAGCTGCAGAAGGAGCTCGGCATCACCACCATGTACGTCACGCACGACCAGGAGGAGGCGCTCACCCTCTCCGACCGCATCGCGGTCTTCAATCTGGGCAGGGTATTCCAGGTCGGACCGCCGAAGGAGCTCTACGAGCGGCCCGGCAACCGCTTCGTCGCGGACTTCATCGGCATCAACAATCTGATCGACGGCACGGTTGTGGCTGCCGATAGCGGCGAGCGCCGGCTGCGGGTCGATACGGCGCTGGGGGAGCTCCTCGCGCTGTTCGACGATCGGCTGCAGACGGGTGACCGCTGCATCCTGTGCATTAGGCCTGAGAACGCCACGGCCGGCGGCGAGCCGGCTCCGGGGCGCAACCGCGTCGAGGGCCGCATCACGTTTGCGGCCTACCTCGGAAACACCCTGCGCTACGACGTCGAGCTGGGCCCTGGCTTCATCTTCAAGGCCGATGTGCGCGATCCCTGGCACCACGAGGTGCTGCCCATCGGCAGCACGGTGGCAGTGACGTTTGCCGCGAGCAGCACCATAGCGATCCGGGAGGAGAAATGACGCTTCCCCGTGCAACGCCGGCCGCGCTCGGGTTCGGCCTGATCTGGGCGTTCCTGATCGTGTTCGTCGTCTTTCCGCTGATCCGCATCTTCTACGATGCCTTCACCGACGAGGTGGGGCAGCTGACGCTCGCCAACTTCCGGGAGTTTTTCACCGACTCCTTCTATTTGCGCTCGTTCTGGAAGTCGATGGTGCTGGGCGTCGCCGCGGTGTTCACGACCTCGGTGATCGGCATCGCCGTTGCCTTTCTCCTCATCCGCTACGACTTTCCGGGGCGCAACCTCTTCTCCTACCTGACCATGCTGCCGCTGATCCTGCCGCCGCTGGTCGGCGTGCTGGGGTTCGTCTTCATTTTCGGGCGCGCGGGCACCGTCAACATCCTGCTGATGGACTGGCTCGGCATGGAGACGCCAATCAACTTCATGTACGGCACCCACGGCGTGCTGCTGGTCGAGACCGTGCACCTGTTTCCGATGATCACGCTGAGCGTGCTCGACGCGCTGTCCAAGGTCGACCCGACGCTGGAGGAGGCCGCGGAAGGCATGGGGGCCAAGGGCTGGCGCAAGTTCTGGGATATCACGCTGCCGCTGACGACGCCCGGCTACGTCTCCGGAGCGCTGCTGGTCTTCATCTGGACCTTCGCCGACTTCATCACGCCGTTGGTGCTCGGCGTGCAGGACCTGCTGGCACCGCAGGCCTATCTCAACATCGTGCAGTTCGTCGACCGGCGCATCTTCCGCATGGGCATCGTGATCTCGGCCCTGCTCGTCATCCTGGCCATCCTGTTCGTGCTCGCCGCCCGCCAATATGTGGCGGTGAAGGATTACAGCTCGCTGGCCTACACGAAAATCCAGCGCCGCAAGCTGAGCCCGGCGAAGCAATGGCTGGCCGTGGGGTTCCTGTCGCTCCTGCTCTTCATCTCGTTCGTGCCGCAGGTCGGCGTGCTCTTGGCTGCCGTCGGCCGTGGCTGGTCGCTCACGCCGTTCCCCGTCGTCTACACGCTGGAGTTCTTCCGGCAGATCAGCCTGGAGACCCCGCGGTACATCATCAACTCGTTCCTGTTCTCGGGGATCGCCGTTGTCATGTGCCTCGCCATAGGCGTCCCCATGGCCTGGATCCTGGGGCGCACGCGGGCGCCGGGCCGCAACACCATGGATGCGCTGACCACGCTGATCCTGGCCATTCCGGGCACGGCCATCGGCATCGCCTACATCCGTGCCTTCCACGTTCCCCTGCCGGTGATCGACATTCCACTGACCAGCATGTGGATCATCCTTCCGCTGGTGCTGGCGGTGCGCCGCCTGCCCTACACCGTGCGGGGCAGCCATTCCTCGTTGCTGCTCGTGCACAAATCGATGGAGGAGGCGGCGGAGAATGTCGGCGCCGGCAAGCTGCGGAC
>JBAPMW010000734.1:0-6721 GCA_049278815.1 Hyphomicrobiaceae bacterium | reverse complement strand
TTGCCATTTTCGCCATGCCACGCCCTTCCGGATCGCATCGCGCTGAAGTGCGCTCACCACTTCAGAAACAGTCCAATCTCGCCCGGCATACCTCCAGGAAAATCGATGACCTGTGCATGCAGCTTATAGCCGGCGGGGCGCAGCTCCTTCTGGTAGAACTCGTACGCTTTCCTCGCGAAGCCCTCGAGCGAGTCGGGCCAATCTGGCAGCATGTTGTTTATTCGCCGACCACCGTCATTGCAGAAGCTGGCCGGGAATGTGATAACCCTGACTTCCTTGTGACCCTGCTCGGCCGCAACGCGGATCACCTTGTTGAGACGATCCATGACCTCGGGATGAATGTCCCGCGACATGAAGGCCTCGCGCAGGTCTCGCTGCTCCCGTTCTCTTTTCTGCTTCCGTTGGCGTTCCTCCTCCATCTTCTGCATTTCCGCATCGCTGATGATCTCGTCGAGATCCTGCGGTCGTAGGAGCGTGCTGGTCATTGCCTGTACTCTGGTTGCGCGTTGTTTCCGCAAGGCCCTGGGTCAGTGCTTCGGCCGTTTCTCCGCCTGAGGTCGGGCAGGCGCACTGCTGGGCAAGGGGGGCTCCCTGCGCTCAAAGCGTTTTGAGACATCGGCTTCCTCGGTCGCGAACAGCGTCTCGATCTCGGCAAGTCGAGCCTGCCCCACCTTGCTGCGCAACCCAACCGCGTCGATGACCCGGTGAAGATTGTCCTCCATACGCGATGCGAGCTTGGGATCCTTGGCGAGCATCGACGGAATGGCCTCGAGAGCGCGCCGCTCATCGAGCAGGAGCATGAGGAATTGTTCGCGCACGAGCTTCTTGAATGCCGGGACCGTGAGGCCGCCTCCTGTCTCATCGCGTATCCGCCGAAGCAGATTGAAGGCCCTTTCGTCGACAATGCCCTCGGGCATGCGGATATAAAGCAGCGCACGGATCGCCGCCTCCCGCGGTCCTCCTTCCGCGATCCCGCCTCTCAGCTCCTCAATGCGCTGAGCGACGAACGCGGTGCGCACGGCGTCTTGACCCGGCTTCGCGCGAGGGCTTCTGTCGGAAGCTTTGAGGCCGAGAAGTGCTTGCACAAGGGGGGAGCCGTAGAACGCATCAAACAGCGCCTCGGATGTGTGGTCGCGCATGTCGCGATAGGCATCCAGCGAAGTCTCCACCCAGTCCGCAAACCGTTCCTGCATCTGCCAGAAGACATTGTCCTTCGAGACCGGCTGACGGTCTTTCTTCACATCCTCGACCCACGATTGCAGTCCGCGCATGAACGGATTGGCGTGCGAGAATATCTCGTATTGCAGCCGTAGCGGATGAAACTGGAGCATTGATCTCGCCATGCCTTCGTTGGCCCAGGTACGGACCAGGGGCTGCATGAACGTGCGATACAGACCGAGGTTGATCTCTGACAGGCGGGCGACTGCGGCGAATTTCCTATCGTCGTCCTCGTCGTTAACACCGAGCGCGCGTATGTGCTCGAGGGTGCGGGGCTCGAGGCGCACGAGGTAGTTGTCTCCGATCAGGTCACCGGCGGTGTCATCTTGACCTTTTGGAACCATCACCGCTTCGTAGAGCCCAGGCGGAAGCACGTCGATGAGGTCGATGTTGCTTGCGAACTCCTGGTGCTCCTTCTTGGCAACCGAGCCGGAGACGAATATGCCCAGATGACCGGTGGATTGGTGAATGGCATAAACAATCGTTTGCCCATGAGCCCGGATGTCATCGACGCTTTGGTATAGATCGAGGATCCAATCCAGCGCTTGTGGTGGCGGGGTTATGTCATCACCTTTGGAGCAGAAGACGACGATTGGCGAGCGGATGTTGCGAAGGTCAACCCGTGAGCCATCTGGCCGCACGATCTCCGCGGTCGCGAGCTTGTTTCCGATGAATAGATCATCGACGATAAACTGCATCTCCTCCGCGTTGAGGAGGACGTGACCGCCCCACCACTGTTCAAACTCAAGATAGCGAGGAGGTTCCGTATCAACTTTCGAGTAGAGATTGTACTGCTTTGTCCATAAAGTATTGGATGGATTAAGGTTTTCGAAATTGCTGACCAACCACGCGCCGTCGAACCTGCCCCTGCCAAGATCGCCCATCAGCGCCGTCAGCCAGCTGCCGCCGAGCAGCCCGCCCGTGTAACGCATCGGATTCTGGCCGGACACACCCGCCCAATAGGAGAGCGGCGAGCCGGCGACAATGATCGGTCCGAACAGCTCGGGTCGTATCGCAGCGAGCAGCATAACGGCCCATCCGGCTTGGCAGTTGCCGATGACCGCCGGCTTCCCTTCCGCTGCGGGATGGAGCTCGATCACGCGCTGCAAGAATGCGGCTTCAGCGTGAGCGATATCCTCGATGGTTTGCCCGGGCACAGGTTCAGGCAGGAAGCCGATGAAGTAGCAAGGGTGCCCAGCTTTGAACGCGACGCCAATTTCGCTGTCGGCCTTGAATCCGCCAATGCCCGGCCCGTGCCCGGCTCGAGGGTCGACGATCACGAATGGTCGCTTGCGCGGGTCGGTCTCGGTTCCCTCCGGCGGCACGACACGAACCAGCGCATAGTTCGTCGGCCGCGGCAGTCGGCGGCCATCCATGAGGAGCTCGTGGTCAAACTTGAGCGCGTGTGGCGCGGCCTTGGCAGCGTGCTCCTGATAGCGCTCACTGCGCTGCCGCAGGACATCGCAGAACAGGATCCCGCGTTGCCACGAGTCGATCCAATAAGCCCATGCGTCTTGAACCGGATTGATCGCCGACCATCGGTCAAGGGTATCCTGGGACTGATCTGGAGTCGGCCCTTTGTCCACGCGCGGTCACCTCGCTGAAGCGTCCAGGAAAAACTTGAGACGCATTGCCGAGCAGGCGCTGAACCGTTTGCATCGGACGCTCAAGCTTATGCCTTGCTGACCGACTGGCTACTTCCTCCTTGGCGATCGCTATTGCGTGCTGTTTCTGTTGCAATTGCAATCAGCAAAAACCCGCCGCGAGAGCCAGGGCAATCCCTAGTGAACCGAGTTCGGACGCCGCGTCGCTTAGCGATACGAACCGGCGTGCGTTCAAACGAAAAATCCGCCTGCAAACTTCAAGCGAGCATCGTCGAGACGGGAACGTCAAGACCCGGCCCTCCAGCGCATTACAAGGAGAGGCATTCTCGCGCAGCCGAGCACCCGAGTCGAAAACCTCCTAATGTGATCAATAATTCCTCTTTCTCGCCCGCTACGGCGAGGTCAGTTTGACGACTTCTCCCGATTCCCGCCGCCATATCGAGGCAGCACCGGTGTGTCGGGCTTGTGCGCCTTGTCGGTCGAAGCCGGAGTCGCGTGCCCGGCCGAACGCCTGCGGCGCTATTTCCGCCAAGAGCTGGCCTCGGCGCTGGCGTTTCTGGCGCAGCATCACGATGGCGATGGCGAGCCGGACGTCGACCTCGTCGCCTACCTGATCGCCGCCCATCAACGGTGCGCCGGGCGAGGTGTGGTGCCCGTTGTGGAGCCGGCCGACCGGGCTCAAGGAGCTGAAAGCACTGTTCCGAGAGGGTCGGCTGACGCTCGGCCGTCGGCCTGCCCGTACCGGCTTGGAGGCCGCGCTCGCCGTCCAGATGCTCGGCCAAAGCCGGGGCATTCCGAGCTTCGTCCGTGTCGGCCTCTATCAAAGCGACGCGAAGATGCCGCATACGGCTGCTCCCCTCGGTCGCCACTCGGTGGGCGCGGCGCCGGACGCGGCCACGCTGGGGCGCGAGCTTGCGGAGCATCGTTGGCTCGCGTCGCTGCGCTCGGTGGCGCGCACAAAGGAGGCGCCGGGCACACTGCTGACCGCGCTGCGGGCTCTCGACGACAGTCTATTCGAGCTTGCTGCACGGCCGGGCATCGAGCAGCGGGGCATGGATACCAACGCGGTACAGGCCATACTGACCGCACTCGGGCGGGCCGGCCGGTTGATTGCGAACAGGCCTAAGCTACGGGAGACGTTGCGCCCTCCGCCTCGGCCTCGATCGGCCCCGCGACACGGCCGAGGCACCGCATCGGCGCTTGTGGACACCGGTGGATGCCAGCTTCCCCATTGGCGGCCCATGCCGGATCATTCGCGAGTCGCGCTTGGCGACCGGGGAGCCATGCCAACAGCGATGGACCAGCGAACGGCAGGCGGCCACGCGGCGACGGGTATCGACGATGACACAGGAGTGCCCTGCCTCGCAGCGGGCAATGGCGGCGACGAGCCGGTCATGGCGCTGGCGCCAGTGCTCACGCCACACGGGGCGCTGGCCCTGAGGCCGTCGGACGATGGCGTGGCGTTGCCGCGCGGTCTCGGCGCGCAGCTCAAGGCGGCGTTCGCGCGCGGATCGGGGCACGGGCTGCTGGCGCTGGGTGCGGACCATGTCGGTGCGGCTCTGCCGCCGGTGCTCTCGTATTGGCGGGAGCTTGGCGTTCGCTACGTCACGGCGCTCTGCGCTCTGCCAGGGCTCGGCGACGGCCGCGCCAAGCCTGCCGTGCCGCTCCCCGCCGACGACGCGCTACGGCACACGGCCGCGGGCGTCCCACCGATGCCTGGCGCGGAGTACATGACGGCCGCCGTGCTGGCCGACCTGTGGCATCGCATCGATGCCGCGTTCGAAGCCGAGCAGGCGGAGGCCGGGCTTCCCCCACAGGACTTCCTCAAGGCCCGCAATCCGGCCTGGAACCTGGTCGGCCGCGTGCACTTCAATCTGGCCGAGAACCGGAAGGACGAGGCCGCGCCGTTCGCATTCATGGCGACCTATACGACGGGGCTTTCGGTCGAGGGCAAGGCGCAGCACCTGCCGCTCGGCAAGGCCCTCCAGGACTATGCCGGCGCGCGCAACCGCCAGCGCCTCCTGTCGCTGCTGACGCCCGTGCAGCGGGCAGCCGAGGCGTGCGCGTGGCTGAAGGGCATGGTCGATGCGGGGGAGATTTACCACCCCCTGCGCTGGAGTCCGTCGCAGGCGACACAGTTCCTCAAGGACGTGCCGGCGCTCGAGAGCGCCGGCGTGGTCGTGCGCATGCCGGCGAGCTGGCGCATGAACCGCCCGGCACGCCCGCAGGTGAAGGCGACGGTCGGCGGCAAGGCGCCGTCCGAGCTGGGGCTCGACGCACTGCTCGACTTCCAGATGGAGGTGACGCTCGACGGCGAGAAGCTGTCGAAGGCGGAGGTCCGCAACCTGCTGGCCCAGTCGGAGGGGCTGGTCCTGATCCGTGGCAAGTGGGTCGAGGTGGATCGCGATCGCCTGGCGCGGACGCTGGAGCAATTCGAGGCGATCGAGCGCCGGGCCAGCGCCGAAGGGCTGTCGTTCGGCGAGGCCATGCGGCTCCTGGCCGGTGCCCGCGCGGATGGCGATGGCATTGCCGGGCCGGTCGCCGCCGAGTGGAGCCAGACGGTGGCGGGGCCTTGGCTTGCCGAGACGCTGGCCGGACTGCGCCGCCCGGAAGGGCTAGCTCGAGTGGACCCCGGAAAGGCGCTGCGGGCGACGCTGCGGCCCTATCAGCAGGCGGGCGTGCAGTGGCTCTATCTGCTGACGAGACTTCGCCTCGGCGCATGCCTTGCCGACGACATGGGGCTCGGCAAGACCATCCAGGTGCTGTCGCTGCTGCTGGTGCTGAAGAACGAGGCTGCGGGCGATGTCAAACCCGGGGCCAAGCCCTGCCTGCTGGTGGCGCCGGCATCGCTGCTCGCCAACTGGTCGGCCGAGATCGCACGCTTTGCACCGAGCCTGAAGGCGGTCGTCGCCCATCCCTCGGAGATGCCAGCCGAGCAGCTGAAGTCGGCCGACGCCGGCCATATCGGTGACGCCGACCTCGTCATCGCCAGCTACGGCTCGCTGGCGCGCGTGCCCTGGCTCGCCTCCACGCCGTGGCGGCTCGTCATCCTCGACGAGGCCCAGGCGATCAAGAACCCGGCGGCTAAGCAGACCCGCGCCGTCAAGGCGCTCAAGGCCGGCACGCGCATTGCCATGACCGGCACGCCGATCGAGAACCGGCTCGGCGACCTGTGGTCGATCTTCGACTTCGTCAATCCCGGTCTGCTCGGCTCGGCCAGGCAGTTCTCGGACTTCGTCAAGAGCCTGGCCGACCGGCCGGTGAGCCCGTATGCGCCGCTGCGCGACCTCGTGCGCCCCTACATCCTGCGCCGCCTCAAGACCGACAGGAGCATCATCGCCGACCTTCCCGACAAGACCGAGGTCAAGGCCTTCTGCCCGCTGAGCCGCAAGCAGGCTGCGCTCTACACGCAGGCCGTCGAGGATCTGGGCCGCCAGCTCGAGGAGGTCGACGGCATGCAGCGCAGGGGGCTGGTGCTGGCCTTCCTGATGCGGCTCAAGCAGATCTGCAACCATCCCTCGCAGTGGCTGGGCGACGGCCTCTGGAAGGAGGAGGACAGCGGCAAGCTCGGCCGGCTGCGCGAGATCGCCGAGGTCGTCGCCGCCCGGCAGGAGAAGGCGCTCATCTTCACGCAGTTCAAGGAGACGACGGCGCCGCTGGCCGCTTTCCTGGGGTCGGTGTTCGGACGGCCGGGCCTGGTGCTGCACGGGCAGACGCAGGTGGCCAAGCGCAAGGACCTCGTGCGCCGCTTCCAGGAGGACGACGACGTTCCCTTCTTTGTGCTTTCGGTCAAGGCGGGGGGCGCCGGGCTCAATCTCACGGCGGCCTCGCACGTCATCCATTTCGACCGGTGGTGGAACCCGGCGGTCGAGAACCAGGCCACCGACCGGGCCTTCCGC
>JBAPMW010000733.1:0-7286 GCA_049278815.1 Hyphomicrobiaceae bacterium | reverse complement strand
CAGCCGGCAGCGGAGGATGGCAAAGTGACTCAGTACGATTAGGCCGAAGGGCCGTAACCCAACATGGCACACACGGCCTGTTGGGTTACGCGCTTCGCGCTAACCCAACCTACGAATAGAGCGCCGGTAGCGTCGGCAGCTCGGCGATGCTCTCGACAATGACATCCGCCAGCGCGGCAAGGTCGGCGCGCCCGCTGGTCCCGCTCAACACCCCTACCGTCAGGCCGACGCCGGCCGCGCGGCCCATGGCGAGGTCGTGCACGGCATCGCCCACGACGGCCACCGCCGGCGGGGCGAGGCGCGTCGCCTCGCAGAAGGCGAGCACCATGCCCGGACCCGGCTTGGCACCGTAGCCGGAGTCGGCGCCGGCCAGGAAGTCGAAGCCCGGCAGGTTGTCATGGGGGGCCAGCGAAGCCTCGGTGCCGGCGAGGGAGTCGTTGGTGGCGATGCCGAGCCGGAAGCCGCGTCGCTGCAGCTCCAGGAGGGCGGCCTCGGCGCCCTCGATCAGCGCAGAACGCTGCGCCCCGCCCTGAACGAAGATGCGCGCGATGCCCGCCACCAGCTCCTCGGCCGGGGGCACATCGGGGTGGGCGGCGAAGGCGTGGGCGATGTCCATGAAATCCCCGGCGGCCAGCGGTGCGCCCGGCGTGATGCGGTCCGTCTCGGGACTGTGCCCACCCAGGCGCAGCAGCTCGGCGGCGAGGAGGGCATCTCCGCGCGCGGCGTAGAGCGCCGCCTCGCGGTTTACCGGCACCCAGGTGCGCCAGTAGTCGAGAATGGTGCCGTCCTTGTCGAGAAGTATGCCGCGGATCGCCACCGGTTGCCCCCTTGTCGGTCCTCGTCGCCCCTCGTGCGCGCGCAGCTCCTTGCTTCAGATGGCGCAGGTGGCGCCATCGTGGGCGCCGGCATGAATGGAAAGGTCGCGGATACTGGCCTCCCGCCCCGACAGCGGATTGGCCGGGTCCCAGGCAAGCCTGATCTCTGTGAAATGCGCGGCCAGCCCGTTGTAGAGAAGAAGGCGCCCGGCGAGGCTCTCGCCGATGCCCAGAATCTCCTTCAGCACCTCGGTCGCCTGCAATACCCCGACCACGCCGACGGCCGCTCCCAGCACCCCGACCTCTGCGCAGCTGGCCACGGTGCCGGGCGGCGGCGGCTCGGGGAAGACGCAGCGGTAGGTAGGATAGGGCTCGCCGTCCGGCCCCTTCTCGTGCGGCTTGAACGTGGAGAGATAGCCGTCGAATTGGCCGACGGCGGCGAAGACCAGCGGCTTCCTCGCCAGATAGCAGGCGTCGCTCACCAGGTAGCGGGTGGCGAAGTTGTCGGAGCCGTCGGCGACAATGTCGTAGCGGGAGACGATCTCGAGCGCGTTGGCCGCGTCGAGGCGCTTCTCGTAGAGCTCGACCTCGACGTGCGGGTTCAGCCGGGCGATGGTCTCGGCCGCGCTCTCGACCTTGGGCAGGCCCACCTGAGGGGTGGCGTGCACGATCTGGCGCTGGAGGTTGTCGAGCGACACGCGGTCGTCGTCGATCATGCCGATGGTGCCCACCCCCGCCGCTGCCAGGTACATGAGCATGGGCGAGCCGAGGCCGCCCGCGCCGACCACCAGGACGCGTGCCACCTTCAGCTTCTGCTGCCCCTGGCCGCCCACCTCGCGCAGCACGAGATGCCGCTTGTAGCGCTCGATCTCCAGGGGGGTGAGGACCATCCGGCGCGTATCCTCTTTTCGATGGCGCTGATCGCCTGCAGCACGACGTCATCTAGGTGCTGCGCGCCCGGTTTTCACGTCCTCCCGCATCAGCCGGCATCCGCGGAGGCCGCCTACCGCTTGGTGTGCAGTCCGCCCGAGTGGAACAGCCCGTTGGGCACCATGTTGCAGTTGTTGGCACCGTACTTGGATGTCCGGGCGAACTGCGCAGCTCCCTCGTTGGTCGCCGGCAGGGTGAGCTCGGTGGTGATACGAGTGGTCCAGTCATTGCCGCGCCTGCAGAACTGGACATGGAACCAGCTGTCCTGCCGCGTAACGACGCCGCGCGAGCAATCGTCCTTGTTGGTCGACTCCTTCCGGCACGCGTCGATCGCCAGGCGTTCCGCCTCCTCCCTGGAGTCGAATCCGTAGGCCGCACCGAAAGCGCCGTCGGCGGTGTAGGCCACTGCGCCCCATTTGCCAGATAGGAAGCGTGTTTCGGCGCCGGTCTTGTCCCCTTCCGGAGGCATCTCGCCGCTGTTCTTACTCCCGTCCGAGGGCCTGTCGCTGCTGATCACTTGGCCCTCCGAGGGCCTCGTCCGGTCGGTCTGCGCCAGCGCCGCAGCGGCCCAGAGCACGCATACACCGAGTGCCAGATATCGTGTCACCACCGCCGTCTCCCCTGGCCTGTGTCAGTTGTAGCCCGGCAGGCAGCCGCCGAGCAGCTTGCTGCTGGGGCAACTGTACCCGCCGCGCCGGCACTGATCGAGCGCAGCTTGCCGAGTCCCGCCGCGGCCCCAGCTCACGCCGCCGTCCCGGCGCTCGCCTGGGACGATGTAGAGGCATCCATCCGATACCGCGTGGGGGGTGTGGCAGGAGAAGCCCCTGGCAAAGCGATTGCACTGTCTGAGGGCGGCATCCTCAGCCTCGCGCCGCGAACGCTGCTCCCCGGAGAAGCCGACGGCGACCCTCCTGCCGCCGCCGTCGAAACCGGCGGCCACGGCGATCCAGCCCATGTCGGTCCGGTACCCACCCGGGCCAGGGCCCACCGGGGCCCCGGGGCCCCGCGTGACCTGCGGCGGGCCGCTGATCACGCCGCTCTGCGCGAGGGTCTGTGACACGGGCAATATCATCGCGATGCAAATCAACCCGCCGAGTGCCGGCAACCTCCTCATTGCGTCCTCCGTCACAAGCCACGACAGCGCAGGCGCTTGCGGGGGGAGAAATGGCCCGTATCCAAAATGCTGCTGTCGGCCCCCCCGAGCCGGCAAGAGGCCTTGCCGGCACGCTTCCCGCGGTCACACGTGCATGAATTCACTCTGCGACAGGGGCCGGCAGACTTCAAGCATTGTCCAACGCGCACCCCGCCGCTCCTGTGGCCAGTCCGCGCTTGGACGTAAGCGTGTCGCTTGCTTCCGCAGCGCTACTTCGCCAGGTAGTTCTTGTGCACCCAGCGGCCACCCGGCCGGCGCGCCTCGTTGTAGAGCGCCTTCTCGCCGTCGCGCGTCTCCTGCTCCATGTCGGCGGTCGTGGCGCGCGCCTCGGCCTTGCCGTGCTCCGCTTCCGCCAGGAACGCCTTCGCCGCGCCAACGGGCGGCGCCGGTGTCTCTGCCCCAGAGCTTCGAGCCTTCTCGCCGATGGCCTCGGTGACGATGGCCGCCAGCTGCCTGGCCCACACCTTCCGGAACAGACCGTTGGAGGGATAGACGTTGGCGCTCACCGCCTTGCCGTTGATGGCCGCCACGAAGCCGACGACATCGCCGTCCTTGAGGCCCGCCTGCTCGATGGCGGCGACATAGGACACGCGCGCGTCCTTGAGCTTGGCATTCTCCAGCGACAGCTGCAGGCTCGTCGCCGACTGCGGTGCCTTCACGCCCGTCCCCAGGCTGGCCGCGAGCTTCTCCTGGGTCTTCGCGACGGAGTTCCACACCTCCTGTTGCCGACCGCCGGTGCCGCCGCCGAGCGACGACTGCGCCCGTTTCCCCTGCACTTCCCCCTGCACCGGTCCGTCCAGCGGCATTGACGCCTTTGGCGGCGGTGCCGCCATCGCCAGCAGCGCCTTCCGCGACGGCATCGCCTCGGCGGCGCTGGTGAAGCGCGTGGCATCCTCGCCGCCGCGGCCCGACCAGCGGCCCGCCTCGACGCAGAACGACGAGATTGGCACCGCTCCCGAGCGCGGCGTCAGCAGCAGGCTTACCATCAGCACCCGGTCCTGCCGCCCGCCCTTCACGATATCGCCCGCCTGGATGAAGACCTCCTCCTCACCGGTGTTCTCGATCTTGAGCTCGTTGACCTGGCCGGTCTCGATCACCTGCACCTTGCCCTTGACCAGGGCCTCATCGAGGGTGAGCGGCACAGGCCCGGCGGCGCTCTCGCCATGGATGAAATAGACTGCCAGGTTGTGATGCACGTGCGGCCCGGAGAGCCGCTGGTCCGCCTCGGCCGAGGCCGGCCCGCCGCCGGCGCCGCAGGCCGCCAATGCCGCCACCGCCAGCGGCGCAAGAGAACGTGAAAGCATGCCCTCTCCTTTCGAGAATAGCTCAGTGCAAGAGCCGCATGCCTAGCCTGCGTTCGTGGCCCCGCTTCGGAGGATTGGCGGCAAAACCGCGGTCGATCTGCGGCGCGGCCAGGGCGGGCCATGGGCGCGGCAACGCTGCGGTGAGGGGTGGCTCCGCTCCTTGCTCCTTGCGATTAACCCTGTGATTGTGATCAGGAAAGATGTCGAGCGCAGGCGTGAATGAGATAGATTGCTACGAGCGCTGCAACCAACCGCAACAGCATGCTTCGCCCTTCCGGCAATATAGAGCAAAGGCCCCGCAGGATGCACCGAGGCGCATGACCGAGCAGTCCCAGGCTATCCAGGACCGCTTTGCCAGGGTGTCGGACCGCATCGCGGCAGCCGCCCAGGCTGCCGGCCGCGATCCCGCCTCGGTGCGGCTCGTGGCCGTCACCAAGACCTTCGGCGCCGAGGCCATCGTCCCGGTGCTGGACGCCGGGCACCGCATCTTCGGGGAGAACCGCGTGCAGGAGGCACGCGCCAAGTGGCCGGCGCTGCGCGAGCGCCATCCCGACATCGAGCTGCACCTGATCGGCCCCCTGCAATCCAACAAGGCGCGCGAGGCGGTTGAGCTGTTCGACGCCATCCACGCCATCGACCGGGCAAGGATCGCCGAGGCGGTGGCCAAGGAGATGGCGCGGCAGGGCAAGGCCGTAGAGCTCTTTATCCAGGTCAACACCGGCGAGGAGCCGCAAAAGGCCGGCGTCGCGCCGCGGGAGACGGAGCATCTGCTGCGCGTCTGCCGGGACGACCTGGGGCTCACCGTCGCCGGCCTCATGTGCATCCCGCCGCAAGAGGAGGAGGCGGGCGTGCATTTCGCCTTCCTGGCCAAGCTCGCCGGCGACCTCGGGCTGCCGGCCCTCAGCATGGGCATGAGCGCCGACTTCGAGAACGCGATCGCCTTCGGCGCCACCCATGTGCGCGTCGGCTCGGAGATCTTCGGTTTGCGCCCACCGCTGGCGGGGCAAGGAAGCGCTCGAACGTAAGCGAGCGAGCGCAGCCGGCGAGGACCACGGCGCTACCCGGTCGGCGCAAGGCAGGCCTTCAGGTCCCTGGCAAGGCCGCGCAGCAGGGCGAAATAGTGGTCGGGACCGGCCTCGATCCTGACTCCCTCGGGATCGATGGTGCCGACGCGCGCGCGTGTGCCCTCGACCACGGCAGCCACCAGGCGGGTGTCGAGCCGCGGCTCCGCGAAGACGCACTCCGCCTTGTGGTCCAGGATCTGCCTGCGCAACACGGACAGCCGCCTGGCCCCCGGCGGGACCTCGGGGCTTACGGCAATGGCGCCCACCGCCTTCAGGCCGTAGCGCTGCTCGAAGTACTGCAAGGCGTCGTGGAAGACCACGTAGGGTTTGCCGGCGACCGGGGCCAGATCGCGCGCCAGCTCCGCACTTAGAGCGTCGAGATCGTCCTTGAGCCGTGCGGCATTGCTGCGGAAGGCGGCGGCCCCGCCCGGCGCCCTCTTGCTGAGGGCCTCGGCGATGCGGTCGACCATGAGCTTGGCATTGACGGGGTCGAGCCAGGCGTGGCCATCCGTCGTTCCATGATCGTGGTTATGGCCGTGGCCCTCGGTGGGCTCGGGGAACATCGCGCCGGTCCGGCGCGGCAGCAGCCTCAGCTTGGGCGTGTCCGCCAGAGTCACCACCTGCACACGCCTCGGCAACGCCTTTACGATGCGCGCCGTGAACGGCTCCATGGCGTCCGACATGCGGATGAAAACGTTGGCCGTGTTAAGTCTGGCCGCGTCCGACGGCTTGAGGGAGTAGGTGTGGGGCGAGAGCGCTCCCTGCACCAGGAGGTGGGGCGTGCCGGCCCCGGCCATCACCCGCGCCGCCAGGCCATGCAGCGGCTTGATCGTGACCACCACCTCGGCGGCGTGCGCAGGAACGTGCCCCAGCGCAGCCCCCAGCGCAGCCATGACAGCGCCGGCGAGAAGCGCCAGCCTCGCACCAAGATCAGCCATATGCCCCTGCCTAGGAGTCGCTTCTGCCAGCAGCGCAGTCTCGGGTCGCCGCGCCATGATGACCGCCGTGACGTTATAGTGTAGCGGAAGGAGGACAGAAGCAGTATTTTTGCCGCCACCTGCGATCGTCTTGGGGATGACCGGGGCACGCGACGCGTTGCCGCCAGGAGAATCGCGGGGCTTGCCGTCTTCCGACCCAATTTGCGACTAGGAGGGCGCGGAGGCGAGATGAGGGACCCGCTGATGCTCAACAGACGACGCCGGCCTCTGCAGGCTGTGGCCGCAGCAGGGGCGATGCTGTGCGCTGCTGCCGTGCCGGCGGCCGCGCACCCCCACATGTGCGTGGGCGTAGAGGCGACCGTGCTTTACGAGCAGGGCGCCTTCACCGGGCTCAAGCAGAAATGGACGTTCTTCGACGAGCGCTACGTCGCGGAGGCGGTGGAGGGGCTCGACCAGAACAAGGACGGCAAGCTCGACCGCGCGGAGATGGCCGAGCTTGCCAAGGTCAATATCGAGGGCTTGAAGGAGTTCGACTACTTCACCTTTCCCGCCCTGGCCGGCCAACCCGTGAAGCTCGGTGAGCCGGCGGACTATTGGCTCGAGTACGCCGATGGCGCCTTGTCCTTGCACTTTACACTGCCGTTCGCGGCGGCGGTTCCGGTCGGAGACAAGCCGCTTGAGCTCGCGGTGCGCGACACGACCTACTTTATCAGTTTCGGGCTGCCGAATGCGGCAAATCCGGTCCGCCTCGGCAGTGGCGCTCCCAAGCGCTGTCGGGTGGCCGTGGAGTTTCCGGAGCAGGAGGAGCAGGCCACGATGAAGCAGATCCTCGACGCGCTCGGCTGCACCATCACTGTGCCGAAAGCGATCTCGATCGCCTGCGAGGGCCCGTAGAGCGCGCTCGCTGCAGAGCAACCGTACTATGCTCGCGTATGTGCTTGAGACTATATTCTATTTATATCTATATTACCTTATATATGAAATATAGTGCTATATATGACGGAGTGACATTAATGAAATTCGCCCATAAAAAAGCATCGAAAGCTTGATCGGCCGCAATATCAATTTGCGCGAATCTCGGG
>JBAPMW010000732.1:0-3509 GCA_049278815.1 Hyphomicrobiaceae bacterium | reverse complement strand
TGTTGTGAACGCCGGTGAAGATGGTGGGCTTCACGAAGTACTTGCCGCCGCCCTCCTCCTTGGGTGCAGGGCCGCCGCCCAGCACGCACTGGGCGCCCTCGCCCTTGGCGATGTCGATGTAGGAGAGGATCTTCTGATACTGGGGCGGCGTCGTCACCGGGCCCACCTGGGTCTCGGCCAGGCCGGGATCGCCGAGCCGCGCGGTCCTGGCCATGGCCACCAGCTTCTCGACGAACCGGTCGTGGATGGTCTCCTGCAGCAGCAGCCGCGAGCCGGCGATGCAGGTCTGCCCGGTGGCGGCGAAGATGCCGGAGATGGCGCCGCTCACGGCATCGTCGAGGATGCAGTCGTCGAACACGACATTGGGCGACTTGCCGCCCAGCTCCAGCGACACCTTCTTGAAGCTCCGCGCTGCCAGCTCGTTGACGCGCGCGCCGGTGACGGAGCCGCCGGTGAAGGCCACCTTTGCCACCTTGGGATGCGTGACCAGCGGCTCGCCCACCACGCCGCCGTAGCCAGTGACGACGTTGACGACGCCCGGCGGCAGTCCGGACTCCTCTATCACCCGCTTCATGAATTCCAGGAGCGAGGCCGACGTGAATTCGGACGGCTTGATGACGACGGTGCAGCCGGCCGCCAGCGCCGGCGCCAGCTTCCAGCCCACCAGCATCAGCGGCGAGTTCCAGGGCGTGATGAACGCGCACACGCCGACGGGCTCCTTGAGGATGTAGTTGAAGTGGTCCGGGCGATCGACCGGCACCACCGCGCCCTGAATCTTATCGGCCAGCCCGCCGTAGTAGTAGAACCATTCGGGCAGGTACTTGAGCTGCGCCGCCATCTCCGAGATCAGCTTGCCGTTGTCGCGCACCTCGATCTGCGCCAGGTGATCGCCGTGCTTCTCGATGAGGCCGGCGATTCTGCGCATGATCTTGCCGCGCGCAGTCTGCGTCATGGCCGGCCAGGGGCCGCTCTCGAAGGCGCGATGCGCGGCCTCGACGGCGCGGTCCACATCGGTGGCGTCGCACTCCGGAATGAGCGCCCACGGCTCGCCGGTATAGGGGTCGTGGGTCTGGAACGTCTTGCCGGAGGCGGCGCTGCACCATTGGCCGTCGATGTAGGTCTGATACTCCGTGAGCTTTGTTGGACGGTCCAGCATTTGGGGCGTCTCCATGGATGGCGGCCAGCGGCATGTGTCCTTGACACCGAGGCTAGTGCCGAGGCCGCTCCGGTTCAAGTGAGCCGAGCGGCATGTCCAAGTCTCAAACTGAGGCGCTGCCGAGCTGCGGTGGCTGACGCCCATCTGGATGCCGGCAGTGTCTACGGGAAACTGACGGACACAGACCGGAGCGGGTACGCCAGAATGGGGTATGCAGCCCCCGACGCCACCAGTCGGACGGTAGCCGGAACGCCTTGGGGCATGGGCGCCATAGCGCCAGGCTATCGCCGACCCGCCCTGGACCAGGTTGTCATCCCTTGCAAACATCCACAAGTTCGACACACTTGAATGCTCTTGTCACGGTCTAGCAATTCGGCCTGAGCAGCCCTGCGCTGCCCCGGCGACGGCTTCTGCCGCAGCGCCTGTCTCAGCCCCCTAGGTGCTTCATTGACAGCACGGAATCCCGGACATTCGCGGCACGGACTCAGCATCCTTCTCTGCCTGCTGATCTGGACACTGTGCGTAGCCGCGGTGCCCCGAGCGCACGCGCAGACCACCACGTTGCATCTGGGACTGCCGATCTCCAGCGACAGTCCCACCGGTCAGAACCTGCGCGAGTTTGCGCGCCTCGTCGCGGCTCTTACGAGTGGTGCGGTCAGGATCGAGATCGAGGGCGAGAGTCAACGCTACGACGAGGGAGGGGTGGTGTCTGCGGTCGCGTCCGGTGCGATCGAGATGGGTGCAGCCCCGCTCAGTCGGTTCACCAGCGATGTTCCGCTTGCCGGAGCCTTCCTGCAGCCCTTCCTGTTCAACTTCGATGCCCTCATCCAAGCCGCAACCAATCACGACAGCGAGATTCGCGCGCTGATCGACAAGGAGATCCTCCGTCGGACCAACGTACGCGTTCTCTGGTGGCAGCCTTATGGCGCTACCGTCATCCTGGCTAAAGACATCATCGCCGCCAATCCGGCAGCCATCGCTACTCGCCTCATCGGCGCCTCCGACAAGCAGATGCGAGACCTGATAAGGGTGTGCGGCGGCGCGCCCACTCCTGTGTCACCGGCTTCGCTCTCCGCTGCGCTGCAGGAGAAAGCGGTTGCGGCAGCGGCAGCCGACATCATGAACGTCAGGGAGCATGAACTGTGGCGCGTCGCGAGTACAATCGTAGACCTTCGGCACGCTCCGAGCCTGTACATGGTCGTGATCAACAACAGCACATGGCAAAGTCTATCGCCCGAGCATCAGGAGATCCTCGTCGAGCTGGCGCAGGACGCGCAAGCCCTCATGTGGGCGCGGTTTGCAGTCATCAGGGCGCAGGCGTACGCGTTCGCCGTGCAGCAGGGCATGCACATCATCGAGCTTGCCGCGGAGGATGTCGCAGCGTGGCGTGCCTGCAGCGCCCCCCTGCTGGAGGAGTACGCGGAGCGCACCGGAGACGCCGGATCGAAACTGTTCACGGCCTACGGCAAGCTTCGCACCGATCCCTGCTGCCGCCACGTTCCGGGCAAGGAGATGCCGTTCTTTTCCCGGTGACGCGCCGACGGCCGCCTTCCGCACGGCGCACCTGCATGCCTGTGCGCATTGCTCCGGGGGACTCGAAGCAGCTCAAGGCGGTCAGCGACCTGGGTTGGCGAGCCTCAGCGGACTGTCCATTGTGGCATCAGGCGCGGCATTGATGGGGCATACTGGGCGTCTTGGTCCTCGACCGCTACAACGTGCTCTGGCGTTCTTTGCTCTTGACCGGGCAAGGGGCATAGGCATGAATACAGCATGGAGCCGAGGGGTTATTCAGGCGGTCCGACCGCGTCTCCGCACCGGAGACGCAAGCTCATCCTCTACGTCCTCATCCTCGCGCTCACCGCCGGCCTCGCGTCCACTGCGCGGGCCCAGTTGCCGCCGCTATTCGGGCCGGAGCCCGATTTCAGCAAGCCTCCTCAATGCAGCAGGGAGCGCGTGCGGCTCCTGGCGGGCCAGCTGGAGGCGCTGGAGAAGCTGCGCGCCTCGGGGCCGGAGGCCATCGGCCGGATCTGCGCGCTGATCGGGATGGGCAGCGCCTGGCTCGGCCGCGAGCCGGACGCGCGCGGCAAGCTGCGCGAGCTCCTTGGTTTCGATATCGACCTGGAGCGCGCCGAGACGCAGTGCCGGGCCGGCCAGGACGGCATCGCGCGCGAGCTCACGACCATGATTGCCCGGCTGCGGGCCGAGCTGCTGCGGTGCGACACGGTCTGAACCCCTGCTCCGGGCAAGGTGCCCAAGGCTCGATCGAGGACATCGTCAACCCTTGGTTGTCCTGCATCTCGACCGCACCGGTTGTTGCCACTACTCTGGGTGGTGCCGGCTCTTTGTCCGAGCC
>JBAPMW010000731.1:0-2669 GCA_049278815.1 Hyphomicrobiaceae bacterium | reverse complement strand
TGAAGAACACCGCAAAGCCCGAACCCACCTGGCGCGACGTGAAGGCGACGCTTGAGGGCTATGATCGTGCCGGGCTGCTGAAGCTACTCAAAGACCTCTACGAACTGAACGGCGCCAACCACGCTTTTCTCAACGCTCGGCTCAGCCTGGGCGCGGCCCCGCTGACACCCTACAAGAACACGATTTCGCGCTGGATCGCGCCGGACGTGACGAAGGGGCAGGATATTTCTGTGGTCACGGCCAAACGAGCGATTTCGGACTACAAGAAGGCCGTCGGACACCCGAGGGGAGTTGCCGAACTCTCAGTGTTCTACTGCGAGGAAGCCGTTGGCCTGCTGTTGTGGTGCGGAATGGACGACGAGAGTTACCACGCAGCCCTGGTGCGCATGTTCGACCAAGCCCTGACTGCCATCTGTGGTCTGCCTGAAACCGAGCGCGCGCCGTTTCTTGAGCGCCTCAATCCGTTGAGATCGAAGGCCGGTCAGTTCGCATGGGGGGTGAAAGATGCCTTCGATGAGAGTTGGTTCACAGCGGTAGAATGAGCGTACCCGGTCGAACTAGAAGAGTCGACGCGACAGGCATGCCGCCCAACGACCTTATACAAGAGCCGACCTTTGCCGGAACGCAATCGGCGATCGTCCCGGTGTCGCCGATCGCGTCCGCTGTGTGGGGATACAGCGACCGCGCTCACGCGCCCTTCACGTCAGGTCTCGACCAATTTGCCCGTAGGATGGTTGCCGCTCGACACGTCTGACCCGCAACCGACATCGATGTAGTCATCAGCTGCCGGATTAGGGGCTGGTTTGTGCCACCTTGAATCCCGGCTACTTACCTGCTATGTACATAGTGGAATACTCACTATAAGCAGAGCGGATGGCCGATGCCGGCAATTCACATCTCAGACGTGGAAACGATTGAGCTGGTTGAAAGGCTGGCGGAGACGCTCGGGTGCACCAAAACGGCTGCCATCAATCGTGGAATGCGCGAAGCCCTTGAAAGCCGGAGCCAGTCCACCACCGTCGAGATGCCTAAGCCGCGAGGCGGTCTCAAAGCTCAGCTTCACGCGCGGCTACACCACGAAACCGTCAAGTATGTGCGCCTCCGGGAAGAAATCTCGGGGAAAAAGTCCGGCTCGCGGGTTTACGGCATGCTGAACAGGCACGGTCCGGTCGAAACAGTCCGGCGGTTAGTTATGGGTGGCCCAAGCGAAGGCCTCCGATTCTTAGCAGAGCACGACCGGCTCGAGTTGGCCGCGGAGAACGCCGCAATTGATCCGGCTTACGAGAGCCTCATCCAGGAGGATGTGCGGCAGCGGGCACTGCAAAATCTCGACTATGCCCGCGAGATCATTCAGCGCCGCGAGCGGTGACGGCTTACGGGGGCATCACAATGGCGAGAGATTGTTTCACGATAGAACGGAGGGGCGGCCGCTCATCGCCATTGCACCCAGCAATCATGGCATGAGTTGCGCGCGATGCTCGCCTATTCTCAGAGGACATGTCATGAATCACCTCGATTAGCTCGTGGCCGAATGGCTCACGTTCAAAGGATATTTCGTGCGGACCTCGGTCGCGGTTGGCCCACGCGATCGCGGCGGCTTCGAGGGCGAATTGGACGTGATTGCTCTCAATCCCGGCACATCGCATTTGCTGCACGTCGAATGCTCGCTCGATGGCTGGTCCTGGCAGGAGCGTGAGCGCAAGTTCAGCACCAAATTCCAATGCGGACGGCGGCACGTGCCGGGGCTGTTCAAGGGGTTCACGCTACCGACACAGCCCGATCAAGCCGTCGTGCTAATGTTCGCTGGCACGGATCGGCGCAAGATCGGTGATGGGCGGCGCGTCAGGGCGACAGAGTTGGTGGCCGAGATCATCAACGACTTGAGCGGCACAACGCTGCGCAGTGGCATCGTGCCAGACGTATTCCCACTCGTGCGCACGATCCAGCTTGCCGCGGCGGGCATTCGTGACAAGTCAGTAGGGAACTTCCGGCTTGTGCCCGATACCGCGGTTACTTTCCCGCCGAGCGAGTACCATTCTTGCCCTTCCGGCGTTCCTTGAGCATGTCTTTCTGCGGCTTCGGCGTTGTCTAAGCTGCATCAGGCTCACGATGCGGGTTCGGCAGCTTATGGCACGTCGCGGCAGGCTCCGGACGGACGCTATCGGAGCACCCCGACGTTCGCCAAGGCGTGCTGGCGCAGCGCCTGACCCGGCTATACAAAAAGCGGACTTTCTCCAGAACGCAGTCGACGCCGAAGGGGCCGTCGCCGACTACGTCCGCTGCTCGGGGCATGACCCTGTCCTGCCGTCCAGCATCTCCTATGCTCAGGGCGTTGTTGCCACATCCTGCGCCACGCGTCGCCGACCACAGGGCGAGCGACGGGGTGAACATGGCCGCACGCTGGCCGGAAAGGCCGCTGCGGTCCACCGCGAGTGAGCTTGCAAGCGCGCGCGGTTATTTGCGGAGGATACTTTTCATCGCCTTGCCCTTGGCGAGTTCGTCGATCAGTTTGTCGAGGTAGCGGATCTCGCGCATCATCGGCTCCTGAATCTTCTGCACGCGGACGCCGCATACGACGCCGGTGATCAGAAAGCGAGCCGGGTTCATCTTCGGCGCGTGCGCGAAGAAATCCTCGAAGCTCGTCTTCTTCGCAAACTCGGCTTCCAGCG
>JBAPMW010000730.1:0-1760 GCA_049278815.1 Hyphomicrobiaceae bacterium | reverse complement strand
AGCAAGCGCCAACCGGATTCCCCTCCCCCTCGTGGGGAGGGGTTAGGGGTGGGGGGACCCCCGACCTTCGGTGTTCTGCAATCCCCCCCACCCTGTCCCTCCCCCACGTCGTGCCGAAGGCGCGCCTCCGGCGCGACGGGGGAGGGGACGTTGTGGCGCGCTCCGTCTCGTCATTGTGGGTCGGCGCAGCCGGTGAGCGGCTGAACCGAAACACCGGGTCGAGGCGCCGCCCGAATCCCTTCTTCTCCCACAGCTCAGGCGATGGTCACCCCGCCGTCCGCCACGAGCACCGAGCCCGTCATGTACGACGCGGCCTTGGAGGCGAGGAAGGCGACGATGCCGCCGATCTCGTCGGGCTCGCCGATGCGCCTGAGCGGCGTGGTCGCCAGGCGCGGCTTCAGGGCCTCGGCATTCTCCCACAGGGCGCGGGCGAAGTCGGTCTTGATGAGGCCGGGGGCGACGCAGTTGATGCGCACGTTCTTGTGCCCCCATTCGGTGGCGAGGCTGCGCGCGAGCTGGAAGTCCGCCGCCTTGGAGATGCCGTAGGCGCCGAGCATGGTGCTGCCGCGCAGGCCGCCGATCGACGAGACGATGACGACGCTGCCGCCGCCCTTCTCGGCCATGGCGGGGATGGCGCGGTTGCAGAGCCAGAGATTGCTCTTGATGTTGGAGCTCATGATCTTGTCGAAGGCCTCGTCGGGGATGCCGGCGAGCGGCCCGAAGTAGGGATTGACCGCGGCGTTGCATACCAGCGTGTCGATCCTCCCCCACTGCTTCAGCGTGCTGTCGACCAGGGCCTCCACCTCGTCCTTGCGCGAGATGTTGCACGGGATCACGAGCGCCTCGCCGCCCGCGTTGCGGATTGCCGCCGCCACCCCCTCGCAGGCATCGGCCTTGCGGCTGGAGACCACCACCTTGGCCCCCAGCGCCGCCATGGTCTCGGCCGCCGAGCGGCCGATGCCGCGGCTGGAGCCGGTGATGACGGCCACTTGGCCGGAAAGATCGAACATCCTGTTCATGAGCGTCCTCCACTCCTTCCGAGCACCGCCGGCACCACCCAGTGTCCGACCCACAGTCCAACCAGGCAGATGAGGTGCAGAGCCCAATTGTCGCCGCTCGGCAGCTTGGAGATATAGAGGAAAAAAACGAGAAAGAGGGCGCAAGCCGTAAGAATCCACCCCAGCGCCACATCGGACTCCGACTCCAGCCAATCCCGACACCAAGGAGGAGAGCCCCGAGATGACGGCAGCCTGGCCGGTCAGATCGAGCATGAACTCATGAGCGCTGTACGCTCCGTCCGAGCAAGCGCGGCACCAGCAACTGTCCCGCATACAGCCCGATAATGTAGAGCAGGACCAACGCCCCACTATCGCCATTCGATAGCCCGCCTCTTGAGGTATAGGCGACCAGGAAGGGAATGAACGCAATAAACAATATGAACCACCCCCGCCGCCACGCCGGGCTCCGGCTGAAACCGATCGCTGTTCCGATCAGGAGAGCACCGCAAAGCGCGAGCCAGGCGATGGGGTCGTACACCTTCGAGGGCAGCGCAGCGGCGGTCTCTCCAGCGAGCGTCACGAGATACGATGCGATGTCGTTCATGGATTTACCTTATAGGTTGGCTCTCGCGCATGGCTCATGCGTAGGGGGACAGCAGCCGCGGCGCGTCCACCGATCAGTTGACGACGGCGACGGGCCAGATCGCACGGAGCATCACGGGCGCTGCGTGCTGCGTCGGCTCCAGAGCGAACCCAACCCGT
>JBAPMW010000729.1:0-3966 GCA_049278815.1 Hyphomicrobiaceae bacterium | reverse complement strand
TCCCTTGGACCATCAAGATGGTGTTTGGGGAGCTGGTCGATACGGTTCGCTTCCTTGGCTCGCAGCGCCGCAGCTACGTGTTTGCGGGCGCCGCCCTGGTCGCGGCCGGCTTCATCCTGTGGGCCGGGAGCGCGGGGGGCTGGATTACCGCCGTGCCTCCCAATCAAATCTACGTCATAGGCAGCCTCTTGATCGTGATCGGCCTCGTCCTCCAGGACGTGGTGGCCGACGCCATGAGCACGGAGGTGGTTCCGCGCACCAACCCCGACGGCAGCCCGCGTCCGAAGGAGGCGATCGACCACGACCTTGGAATGGTGCAGGTGCTGGGCCGATTGGCGCTCCTGCTCGGGCTTTTTGCCGTCGCTTTGCTGGCGGGCGTGCTGGCGCAGTTCCTGTCCTACGACAAGGTCTTCCTGGTGGCTCTGATCGCGCCCGTCATCTCGGTATCCGGTGCGGTGCTGGTGCGCCTGGAGACGACCGAGCGCCGGCCGATCGACTGGCGCATCCTCGGTGGCGGGCTCGCTTTCGGCGCTGTCGTTGCCGCACTCGGTATCGCCCAAATCTCCTACGGCTCGGAGATTGTCTTCGCGATCTCGCTCGCGGTGATCGTGACGATGCTCACCCGGGTCACGCAACAGATCGACCACGCGCTGCGCATGCGCATCGCGATGGTGGCAATCGTCATTTTCGCCTACCGCGCCACGCCCCTCATCGGCGAGGGCTGGAGGTGGTTCGCCATCGACGTGCTCGGCTTTGCCCCCGTATTTTTCGGCGTGCTGGGGCAGATCGGCACCGGCGTTGCCATCGCGGCGCTCTGGCTCTGGTCGGACGTCGTGACACGCACGCCGGTGGCACAGGTGCTGGTCTGGCTCACCGTCCTCGGCACGATCATGTCGCTGCCGATGCTCATCCTCGCGTTCCAATGGTACCCGGCCATCGGCGTGTCCCCGCACGCCGTCGCCCTGCTCGAGACTGTCGCCACGTCGCCCTTCGCCCAGCTGAGCATGATCCCCGTGCTCACCCTGGTCGCCATCTACGCCCCGGCAGGCCACCGCGCCACCTGGTTCGCCCTGATGGCGTCGCTGATGAACCTGGCGCTGCAAGCGGGCGCGCTGCAGACCAAGTACCTCAACCTCATCTTCCACATCGAGCGGGGCTCCTATGACAACCTTCCCGCGCTGGCCGTGACCGTCTTGGTCATTGGCCTTGTGCTGCCGCTGACGGTCATCGCCATCTTCGGCCGCCGCATCCGTTGAGACGGGCGCTGAGACGGATTTTTCGGGCGCTTGCGTTCTGCCTGTCGCGCCCGCGCCACAGCAGGAGATGGATGCGGGAGCACGGCGGGGGCGGTCTTGACGCGGCCAAACTCCGCGCCCATTCAGGAACGCGGAGATTTCTCCTGCAGAAGCAGCGATGCTGGACCGCGCGGACCATGCTCCCGCGCGGGGCTACGATTTCAGCAGTCGGGGGGCGTTGCCTTGCGAAGTGGTGGTGCGCAGAGCGGCAGAGTCTGGCTCACGTCAACGGCGTCCGTGATGCCGGGTGCGGAGAAGCCCCCCCCGCCCCCAGCCGTGCAGATCCAGCCCGTGGAGCTCAAGACGCTCGGCTGGGCGCTGCGGCGTGCAGCGCTTGGCTTGGCGATTCTGCTGGTCGCCACGGGGTTTGCCGCGTGGCTGCTCTACGCCAGCATCGAGCCGGACGGAGTGAGCGGGCCCGGCGCGCAGAGCGAATATGCCCTGCCGGGCTGATGCCGGAAGGCGCGGCGAGCCGGTAATCACAACAGCACTTTAGCCCCTGCGTTGACACAGAAGTTGATACGCGATCTGCAACTCTTTGCCGGGGGGCGCGGATGGACTATCAGGTGGCCGGGCGCAACCGCATTCGGCATCGGCTGCCCAGCTTAGTGCCGGCCGATCAGGGAGGCCGCGAAGCCCCATGAAGCTTGTCATGCTGGCGCGCAACCCGAGCCTCTACTCGCACCGGCGGCTCATCGAGGCGGCCGAGGCGCGCAAGCACACCATCGACGCGGTCAATACGCTGCACGTGCACATGAAGATCACGTCCAGCCGGCCCACGCTGATGTACGACGGGCGCTCGCTGCCGCGCTACGACGCTGTCATCCCCCGCATCGGTGCCTCCATCACCCATTACGGCCTTGCCGTGCTGCGCCAGTTCGAGATGCAGGGCGTGTTCCCCTTGAACGAGAGCGTGGCCATCGGCCGCTCGCGCGACAAGCTGCGCGCGCTCCAGCTCCTGGCGCGCGACGGCATCGGCCTGCCGGTGACGGCGTTCGCGCATGGGCCCCGCCGGGCCGAGGACGTGATCAAGGACGTGGGCGGCACCCCGTGCGTCATCAAGCTGCTGGAGGGCACGCAGGGCCGCGGCGTGATCCTGGCCGAGACGGCCGCCTCCGCCAGGTCCATCATCGAGGCCTTCACCGCCACCAACACCAACATCCTGGTGCAGGAGTACATCAGGGAGGCGGAGGGTACCGACATCCGCGCGCTGGTTGTGGACGGCCAGGTGGTGGCCAGCATGAAGCGCACCTGCTCAACCGGCGAGTTCCGCGCCAACCTGCACCGCGGCGGCAAGGCCGAGCCGGTCGTCCTCACCGAGGAGGAGCGCGGCACCGCGCTGCGTGCGGCCGAGGTGCTGGGCCTCAACGTGGCCGGCGTCGACATGCTGCGCTCCAACCGCGGTCCGCTGGTCATGGAGGTGAACTCCTCGCCCGGCATCCAAGGCATGGAGCAGGCCAGCGGCGCCGACTTGGCCGGCGCCATGCTCGACTTCCTGGAGCGCCGCGCCGGCTGCGGCGAGACGAGGACGCGTGGCGTGGGGTAGGTCGGCGGGTGCGGGGTCAGACCCCTCGCGCCGACGCCCGAGATTCACACGACGGTCTGCGCGAGGGGTCTGACCCCGTGCGCGAACGGAGCCCGCCATGACCACCGACATCCTCATCGCCCCCTCCATCCTCTCCGCCGACTTCGCGCGGCTGGGCGAGGAGGTGCGCGCTATCGATCAGGCGGGCTGCGACTGGGTGCACGTGGATGTCATGGACGGCCACTTCGTGCCCAACATCACCATCGGTCCCGGCGTGGTGAAGGCGATCCGCCCGCACACCAGCAAGCCGCTGGACGTGCACCTGATGATCGCGCCCGCCGACCCCTACATCGAGGCTTTCGCGGCGGCCGGCGCGGACATCATCACCGTGCACCAGGAGGCCGGCCCGCATCTCGACCGCTCGCTGGAGATGATCCGCGCCCTCGGCAAGAAGGCGGGCGTTTCGCTCAACCCGCATACACCCGAGAGCGCCATCGAGTACGTGCTCGACCGCCTCGACCTGATCCTGGTGATGACGGTCAACCCCGGCTTCGGCGGCCAGGCCTTCATCCCCGCCATGACCGAGAAGATGCGCCGGCTGCGCGCCATGATCGGTTCACGCCCCATCCACCTGGAGGTGGACGGCGGCGTCTCGCCCGACACCGCCCCCGTCTGCACCGCTGCCGGCGCCAACGTCCTGGTCGCCGGCTCGGCCGTGTTCAAGGACGGCGCCTACGCCCGCAATATCGCGGCGATACGGGCTGCGGCGGCGAGTGGCGCGTGGGCTTGATTGGCGGTCGGCAAGTTAGAGCGGCAGCCTCCCGTCCCCGCCAATGCGCACGATCCTGCGGCCAATCAGACGGCGTGATCACCCGCCCGGAATGCTCAGCCCCCGCCATGTGGCAGAATTGTGACGACAGCCGCAATTTTCTTTAACGCCAGTATGCAGGTCCCACTCACTCTTATAACCTTCACTCACTGAAAGAATAGACGAGTCTGCCGTGATGACGGTGCTCTGTGGCGGGCTCGGATGTGCGGGTGCTTGGTTCGGCTGACGATGTCGGGCGGATCAGGTGGGCGGTGCGATGCTTCCGCCGGCTTGCAAGCCGGCTGCTCCCGAACATCGACGGACGGAAATTTGCGCTG
>JBAPMW010000728.1:0-7319 GCA_049278815.1 Hyphomicrobiaceae bacterium | reverse complement strand
CTTCTGCTCGGGGCCCTACTTCCAGTGCGACGAGCGCTTCGTCGCCACGCTGAAGTTCACGTATTGAAAACCGGTGAAATCGTGAATTCGTGAGATCGTGAATTCGATCTCACGATTTGGCGATCTCACGATTTCACGACGCCGCGTAAGCGGCGTCATTTCAACGGCGAATGCGGCGCCGGAAGCATGATCGTCGAATGCAGCTCGTCGAGCAGCGGCGCGGACTCCTTGAGGAAAGCCTGCCACGCCGGATCGGCGCCGGCGGCGGCGCGGACCTGGGCGCGGTGGTTCAGGTCCCGGTAGGGCCAGATGTGGCAGACCTCGTTGGGCTGGCCTGCCTCGGTGATCCATAGCCCGACGGGCTTGGAGTATTTCTCGCGCACGGGCATGGCCTTGGTGATGAGCCCTACCCACTGGCGCACTGCGCCCGGCTTGGTGCGGTAGGTGCGCAGCTCGTACACGTTGGGCGTCTCGGCGGGCGCCACCGGCCCGATCATCGGGTTCATGAGCCGGATGTCCTGGCGCAGCATGATGTCCTTGTGGAGCGGCTGGTACTCCTTCGTCCAGCGCTCGTTCTTGGCCAGCTCGGCCCTCAGGCGCGCCCGCTCGTTGAGGTCGGCGTAGGCCCACAGATGCACGACCCGGTTGAGCGGACCGATGTCGGTAAACCAGTAGCCCTCCAGCTTGCCGTAGTTATCGCCGCGGATTTCGCGCGAGATGGTGGCGGAGTCCTTGATCATCTCCGGCACGGAGCCCTGCCGGACGGTGTAGATGCGTAGCTCGTGGATCATGGGGTCTCCTGGTGAGGGGGGAGAGAGAATGGGGAGTGGGGAGTAGGGAGTAGTGCATCTCAAATTCCCACTCCCCACTCCCCTCTTTCTATCAGCCACCCGCCGCCCGCGACAGCCTCGTGAGCGCAACGGGCTCAGGCGGCGTGCGTCCACGGATGAGGTCGGAGGCCTTGTCGGCGAGCATCAGGGTCGCGGCGTTGAGGTTGGCGGAGAGCATGGTGGGCATGATCGAGGCATCGATCACCCTGAGGCGCTCGAGCCCGTGCACGCGCAGCCCGTCGTCCACCACGGCCAGCGGATCGCCGCGGGGGCCCATGCGGCAGGTGCCGGCCGGATGGAACGTGGTGGTGCCGCGTTGCTTGGCGGCGCCGAGGAGCTCCTCGTCGCTCTCAACCTTCTCGCCCGGGAAGTCCTCGTAGTCGTAGTAGGGCTTGAGCGGCTCGGTCTTGAGCAGCCGCCGCGCCAGCTTCATGCCAGCCAGCAGCACGCGGCGGTCGCTCTCCTCGGCGAGGTAGTTCGGCTGGATGATCGGCGCCTCGAACGGGTCGGCCGAGCGCAGACGCACCCAGCCACGGCTTTCGGGCCGCTGCTGCCACGACGCGATGGTCATGCCGGGCTCAAGATCGAGCTCTCCCTGCACGCCTTCCCGGTAGCTCGCCGGGGTGAAGGTGAACTGCAGGTCGGAGATCGCGACGCCCGGATCGGAGCGCCAGAAACCGTAGATCAGGGTGGGATTGAGCGCCAGGATGCCCTTGCGCATCGTCATGTAGCGGATAACCTCGCGCGCCAGCTTGAGCCCGCGGGCGCGCTCGTTGATGGTGTCCATATTCTTGACGCGGGCCGTGAAGCGCGGGGCGTAGTGGTCGCGCAGGCCCTCGCCGACGCCGGCCAGCGCATGACGCACCGGGATGCCGAGCGACTGCAGCAGCGGCGCCGGGCCGATGCCGGAGAGCTGCAACAGCTGCGGCGAGTTGTAGGCACCGGCCGACAAGATCACCTCGCGCGCGGCCTGGACGCTGCGGGCAGCCCCGCCGCGACCGCCGACCGCATAGGCGACGCCAACGCAGCGCTTGCCTTCCAGCAGCAGCTCCGTGGTGTGGGCACGGGTGCGCACCGTCACGTTCCCCCGCTTGCGCGCCGGGTGCAGGAAGGCGGTGGCGGCGCTTACCCTGCGGCCATTGTGGATGGTGCGCTGGGCGTAGGCGACACCCTCCTGCACGGCCCCGTTGTAGTCGGGGTTGCGCGGGATGCCGAGGCTCACGGCTCCGGCAATGAACGCCTCGCACAACGGGTGGCGCCAGTCGAGATCGGACACCGCGAGGGGGCCGTCGCGGCCGCGATAGGTCGGGTCGCCGTCGCCGAGCCGCCGCTCCATGCGCTGGAAATAGGGAAGCACGTCGGCGTAGCCCCAGCCGCGGTTGCCCATCTGCGCCCAGGTGTCGAAATCCATGCGCTGGCCGCGATTGTAGATATGGCCGTTGATGGCGCTGGAGCCGCCGAGCGTCTTGCCGCGCGGGGCCAGGATGCGCCGGCCGCCGGTCCACTCGCTGGGCTCCATGCTGTAGAGCCAGTTCACACGGCGGTCGTGGAAGGTCTTGATGAAGCCCGCGGGGATATGGATAAACGGATGCCAGTCGCTGGGGCCTGCCTCCAGCACCAGCACGCTCGCGCTGCCATCCTCGCTCAGGCGGTTGGCGAGCACGCTGCCGGCCGAGCCGGCGCCGACGATGACGTAGTCGAAGGTCTCCACGGCACGCCCCACCAGCTCTGCCTACCGGACCGCGAGCACCAGCTTGCCGCGCAAATGGCGGCCTTCACTGACCTTCATGGCGTCTGCGGCCTGCGCCAGCGGAAACAGGGTCACCTCCGGTAGCCGCACAGCGCCAGCGCCGATCAGTGCCACGATGCGCTCCAGATGGCGCCGGTTGCGGGCGACGTTCGGCCTCAGCGAGTGCACGTCGGCCCGCGGCGACGTTGGAGCCTGCGGGCCGGAGGCGATGAAGGCGGCGCGTCCGCCCGGTCTCAGGACGGCAAACGAGCGCTCCGCAACGTCGCCGCCCACCGTGTCGAGCACGGCATCGCAGCCCGACACGACCCGGGTGAAGTCCTGCGTCTTGTAGTCGATGATCTCATCGGCGCCGAGGCCGTGCACATAGGACCGGTTCGCTGCGCTGGTGGTGGTGATCACACGCGCGCCGATATGCTTGGCGAGCTGGATGGCGAAGGCAGCGACTCCGCCAGCTCCGCCCTGAATCAGGATCGTCTCGCCGGCCTTGAGCTGCAACGTGTCCTCGATGGAGACCAGCGCCGTCAGGCCCACCAGCGCCACGGCAGCCGCCTCGGCATGGGAGAGGCTCTCCGGCTTCCTCGCGACGATGGCGGCCCTGATGGCAAGCTTCTCGGCATAGCAGCTCTCACGATTCGCCTCGCTGACGCCGAAGACTGGCTCGCCGGCGCCCACATCCGTGACGCCGTCGCCCACGCTGCTGACGACACCCGAGAAGTCGCGGCCCAGGATATGCGGGAAGTGTGCCGGCTTGTACGACCCGCCGGCCCGCACCTTCCAGTCGGCACCGTTGACGCTCGCGGCATGAACATCGACGACAACCTCGCCCGGCCCGGCGGCCGGGTCGGGCACGTCGCCATACTTGAGCTGCTCCGGTCCGCCGTGGCGCTCGATGTAGACCGCTTTCATCCGCGTGCTCCGCCCGAACGTAGGGTGCCAATCGGGCGCGAGCCCGATTGCACCGATCACCCTAACCGAGCGGCGCAACGGTGCAATGCCGCTCCGCTGTATTGCACCCTACGATTTCCTATCCGCCATCATCTCCGCAACCCCCGCCAGCGCCTCGTTGGACAGCGGCAGGTCGATGGGCTCGTTGCGGGCGGCGGAGAGGTCGGCGGCCGTATAGACCTCCATCACCGTTCGCGCGCTCTCGGGGCTGACCATCGGCGGGCGGTCGAGGATGACGGACTCCAGGAAATGGATGGTCTCCGGCCCCATCTGGCCGGCGAACACGTGGTCCACCTGCTCGCCGGGCATGGTAGACATGGGAAACTGCGTGCCGCCCGCCACGGTGTTGAGCCAGTTGTCGCGCTGGGTGTCGTCGAGGAACAGCGCGCCCTCGGTGCCGGTGATCTCGATCCACGTGGCGCAGTAATTGGGATAGCTGGGCGGCAGGTTCCAGCCGCCGCCGACGGCCACCAGCACGCCGTTGTCCATGGTCACCGTGCTCCACATGATGTCGTAGGAGCCGTTCACGGGTTGCATGTAGCCGTAAGCGCCCTGGGAATAGACGCGCACGGGCTTGGCCGGCTCCAGCAGCCAGAACACCAGGTCCAGGTCGTGGGTGGATTCCATGGCCGCCGGCGACAGCCGCACGCGCGAGGCGATCTTCTTGCCGAGGCTGCGCGAGAGATGCCGGCTCACCATCACGCTCACCGGCTTGCCCAGGGTGCCGTCGACGATCTTCTTCCTGGCGTAGGCGATCTTGGTATTAAACCTCTGGGAGTAGCCGATGGTGAATTTGAGCCCGCCGCGCCTCGCCAGCGCGATCAGCGTGTCGGCTTCCCACAGCTCGAGCGCGATGGGCTTCTCCAGAAGCACGTGCTTGCCGGCCTGCAGGCAGTCGCGGGCGATGGGAAAGTGCGTGTGCTCCGGCGTCGTGCAGATATACACGGCACTGATGGCGGGGTTCCTGACGATGTCCTGGTAGTCAGGTGCGGCGGTTGCCGGGTTGGTCAGCGCCCGCACCTCTGCCAGGCGGTCGGGGCGGATCTCGCAGATGTGCAGCTTGCTCACCAGCGCCGACCGCGCCAGCGTCTCAGCGCGAATGCCGCCGCACCAGCCGGTGCCGATTACTGCCGCCTCGATTGCCATGCCACCCACCTCTCCGTGCCGCGCCCTGCAACCCAAGCATGTGCCGGAACCGGTTGGCCCGGCAAGCCCGTCGGCTCGCTCCTGAGCCGGAGCATGCCGGCGAAGATTTGTTGGTCTGGCCGCCGCGATGCCATAAAGTTGGCTCAACCGTAGCCTTGGGGAATAATACAATCTGCACGAGGGGGCGACCATTTCCGCCAAACGGCCGTACGTACTGGCGCGTCTTGGGCTGTCGGTCGCCGGCCGCGTGCTGGCCCTGCTCGCGCCGCTGCTCATCGCTCTTGCACAGGCGACTCAGGCGGGTGCCGAGCCCAAGTTGCGGATCCTGTCCGTCCGCACACCGCCGCTCACCGATGAGCAGCTCCCCGGGGGGGGCTTGGTGCTCGCGCTCGTCAATGCCAGTCTCCGGTTGAAGCCCGATGGGGCGTCCAAGGTCGAGGTGCGGTGGACGAAGGACGGCTTGAGCCAGGAGGTCCTGAGCGACCCGACGCTCGATCTCTTCCTGCCGGTCGAGAGCGCGGACTGCGACCGTCCCAACGAGCTGACTCACGCCTCCGCCGTGGTGTGCGACAACGCAGTCTACTCCGACCCCATACTGCAGGTTGTGCTGGGGCTCTTCTCGCTCACCAAGAGCAGCTTCAGGTTCGACACCGATGCGAGCATCCTCGGCAAGACCGTGTGCATCTGGCGGGAGCATGATCTGTCGGCCCTCAATGCCAACGGCCGCAACTGGGCGTCCTACAAGCGCGTGAAGGTGCTGAGGCGCGCATCGCTGCTCGATTGCGTGGTGGCGGTGCAGGCGCACGACGCCGATGCGTTCGCGGCCATCGACCTGGAAGGCATGCATCTGCTGCGGAAGCTCGGGCTTGCACCCTACTTTGCCATGCATCCGCGTCCGCTCACCACCCGCGGCGTGCACGCTGTGATCTGGCGCGACCACCCTCGCGCGGCAGAGATCCTTGGCGCCCTTAACGCGGGCCTGAAGCAGCTCAAGCAGGGCGGCGCCTACGCATCGCTCGTGCAGCAGCACCTGATGGCGGCCGAGGCCCCCCGGGTCGTGACGGCGGGGGCCAAGGGGGCCGCGCCATTGCCGAAGGCATCGAAGCAGGCGTCCCTGCCCCCGGCGGCCGCGAAGGAGGCCACCGCGCCGTCCGCGCCAAAGGCCGCGCCGGCGCCAGTACCGGTGCTCGATCAGGCATCCCGCGCCATGGCCGTGAAGTTTCTCAAGCGCGGCGACGAGGAGCTGGCCGACGGCCGCGTTGCCCCGGCGCGGCTCCTCTACGAGCGGGCGGCCGAGATAGGGCTGGCCCAGGCGGCGATGGCCCTCGCGGGCACCTACGACGCCGCCGAGCTCGCCAAGCCGCATTTGCGCAACGTCCAGCCCGATCCGGTCGAGGCCAAGCGCTGGTACGAGCGCGCCAAGACGCTCGGCGCCGCCGAGGCGGCGGCCCGGCTCCAGCGGCTGAGCAACACCACAAAATAGCCCGGGCCAGATGGCCCGGGCCAAGTGCGCAGGTGCATTGAGCCCCGCGCCGCCAACTGGCGGCTCAGCGCTTGGGGATGCCCACGTCCGCGGCGAGCTTGGTCCACCGCGCTATGTCGTCGGCCACGCGCGCCTTGAACCCCTCGGGCGTGCTCGACAGCGGCGCGCTGCCCAGCACTCGCAGCTTTTCGATGGTCTCAGGCTCCTTGAGCATGCCCACGGTGGCCTCGTTGAGGCGCTTCACCACATCGGCCGGCAGCCCCGGCGGTCCGGCTAAGCCGAAGTAGGAGGTCACCTGGTAGCCTGGGATGGTCTCGCCGATGGTGGGCACATCTGGCAGGGCGAAAAACCGCGTCGGGCCCGTGGTGGCAATGGCGCGCAGCTTGCCGTCCTTGATCAGCTCAAGCAGCGTCGGCGGCGGCTCGAAGCCAAGCTTAATGTGCTTGCCGAGCAGCATGGTAGGCACGGCGGTGCCGCCCTTGGACGGCAGATGCTTCAGCTTGATGCCGGCCATGGCCGCGAACAGCTCCGCGGCCAGATGCTGCCCGGTGCCGACACCGGACGTCGAGTAGATGATCGGCTCCTTGGCGGACTTTGCGGCTGCGATCAGGTCGGGCACCGACTTGATGGCGTACTCGGGGTAGGTCGCGACGACGAAAGGAATCTGCGTGACGAGACCGATGAAGGTGAAATCCTTGAGGGAATCGTAGGGCAGCTTCCCGTATAGGGCGGCAGAGGCTGCATGCCCGCCGGGCAGCATGAACAGGGTATAGCCGTCGGCCGGCGCGCGCGCGATGACGCCCGCGGCGGTTCTCCCTCCGGCGCCCGGCTTCGGCTCGACCACGACGCTCTGACCGAGGAGCGCCTGCAGGCGCTCGGCGACGACACGCGCGGTCACGTCGGCATTGCCGCCGGCACCGAAACCGTGCACCAGGGTGATGGTTCGTTCCGGCCAGGCCGCCATGGCGCTGTATGGGAAGGCGGCAGATATGAGCATCGCGCCAAGGAAGGTGCGCATCACACGGATCAAGACCATATGGTCAGTGTCTCCCCTCTGATATCCAAGCGTTCGGCCGCGGCTGTTTGCAGTCACGGCCTTGTGCATCTTGTCGGTATGGGCTGCGGCACGCCAGCCGAAAATAGAGTCCATGTGTGCTGCCAAGGC
>JBAPMW010000727.1:0-10653 GCA_049278815.1 Hyphomicrobiaceae bacterium | reverse complement strand
GCAAGAGCCGCCTCGGCGGCCTCGCGGCTCTCCGCCCGCACCGCGATGATCAAGTCGTTGCCGCCGGCAGAGGCGGCATGGTCCGCAAGAAGGCCCGCCGCGGCGAGGATCTGTCGGTTCGCCGGCGTCGCCATCATCAGCGCCGCCTCGCTCACGGCCGGCATCGCCGCGATGCGGCGCGACAGCCGCATGAGTGCCACCGAGTCGAGATAGGTCCCCTTCCGGACCTCGCTCAGAACGCAAACGCTCATGACACCCCGAGCTTTCCTGCGAGCGCACGTGCGGCCTCGGCGAAGCACGCCAGGGGCGCCCGCACAATGCCGGCACCCACCTGGCCGATGCCGGGCTGCTTGTGGGCGATGCCGGTGTTGATGATCGGCGCGATGTTTGAATCGACGACGAGACGCACGTCAACGCCGGTTGGAACCCCGGCGAAGTCGAGCGCAGGAATGCTCCACGCGGAGTTCTCGCCCACGGTGATCTCGCCCATCAGCTTGGTATAGAGGGCTGCGGACGAGGCCGAGCCCGCTCCGACGAAGCCGACCACCGCGGGCGCGGCGGCCATGGCAAATCCGCCCAGGCCGACGGTCTCGACGATCGCCGAATCGCCCATGTCAGGGTTGGCATCGGCCTCGCTGAAGCCGGGGAAGTAGAGGCCCTCCGGCGTCTCCACAGGGGCTGTGAACCACTGGTCCCCCATGCCGCTCACACGCACGCCAAAGTCGGTGCCATTGCGGCACATGGCTGTCACCACCGAGGAGGCCGCGATGCCGCGAGCGGGGTCGGTGATCGCCTTGCCCATCGTCATGGCGACGTTGAGGAAGAACTGGTCGTTGCCGCCGATGAAGGCGAGGATCTCGGCGAGTTGTGCGACGTCCGTCGCGGTGCGAGCCAGCCAGGGTGCAATCTCGCGCAGGAGAAGGCTGGTGCAGGCGACATTGCGCTGGTGCATCTCATCGCCCATGGCGAGTCCGCGGCCGATGATCGGCTTCAGCGCGATGCCGCCTGAAGCCCGCAGCGCACGGCCGAGAGCCGGCCCCAGCGCGTCGCGCAGCCACGCCAGGCGCCCCAGCACCTCGGCATCGTTGCCGCCGAAACGCATGACTTTGCCGAGGCCTTCATTCAGCGTGCAGTAGGCGCGATTGCCGAAGCGGCGGTTCTCCACCACCAGCAGGGGCATCGACCGACTCGTGATGCCCGTCATGGGGCCCACGGCACCGAAGTGGTGGTTGGGCTCGAAGGCAAGGGCGCCCCGCTCGGCCATGGCCGCGGCCGTATCGAGATCGCCCGCCCATCCTTCGAACACGATGGCACCGGCAATGGCGCCGCGGAGAGGGCCGCACATGCGCTCCCAGCCGATAGGCGGCCCGGCGTGGAGCAGCATGCGGTCGCGGAGCGCGGGAATGGCTTCAACGGCGGGCACCACGTCTACGAGCACGGGCTCGCCCTCGAGCATGCGGTCGAGTGTCTCGCGGTTCGCCTGTTCGATGGCCTGCATGGCGGCGTCAGGCGCCCAGCTTCGCAACGAGGTCGGCGAGCACCGGATCGCCCGCCGCCGGCGGCGTCCAGTCCACCTGCACCACCGTCACGCCGTTCTCGGCGAGCTCGGCTGCGAACGACTCAAGCCCGACATTGATGACCTGGAGCTCGCGCGCCAGCAGCGTGGCGACGCTCTGCGCTTCTTCTGGATCGCCGCCCATTGCGCCCCCTGCCAACCACCCGCTCGTTCGTGCCTATGTAAGAAAATACTTACTTTGTCGCTCGCGCGCAATGCGGCTGTGCCAACCGCTGCCGTTGGTCAGTGGCTGCTTGCCCGGACCCTCGTGGCATCGTCGGGGAACTTGCCGAGCGACTGCGCCGTGAGCCACGTCAGGATTACGTCCTGCGCGTGCCTGCGCCGATCTGAAAGCCAGGATGGGGCGGCGAGATCGCAGTCGAACATGGCGGAGAGGGTGTAGCGGTTCGAGACGTGGAAGTAGCTGAGCGCAGTGATGGACACGTAGAGCTGGACCGGGTCGGCGTCCCGACGGAACACGCTGGACCGCGCACCGCGCTGCAGGAGATCCTGGATGGAGGATACCAGCGGCAGCGTAAGCGACTTGATGTACCTGGACCTCCTGATGTGCTGGGCGCGCAGCAGGTTCTCGTTGTTGATGAGGGAGATGTACTCCGGGTGCTTGCCGAAGAACTCGAAAGTGAAATCGACGAGGCGCCGCATGCCCTCCACCGGTTCAAGGTCGCCAAGTTTGAGTTGTCGCTCCTCTGCACGGATCTCGCCGTAGGCGCGTTCCAGCACCGCAAGGTAGAGGCCGGCCTTGTCGCCGAAATAGTGGTAGAGCAGGCGCACGTTGGCCTTGGCCCGGCGCGCGATCACCTCAATCCGCCCGCCCTTATAGCCGTGGCGGCAGAATTCCACCGTGGCGGCCTTGAGGATCGACGCCTTCGATTTGGCCGGGTTGCGACGCCGTCCGGCACCATTGGGCAGCGCTTTGTTCCTGCTTCGGGTCATTCTGCGGCATCACCCAACACAGCCTGGCTCTAAGGAACGACGCCGGGCGGCAACGCATAGCAGTGATCGGCCACGCCGCCGGAGGTCGTGAGCCAGATCTTGTCCCGATGTGCCGCGATGTGGCTGAGCGCGCTGCGCAAGCGGCGAAGTCGATAGGGCTGGCCGACAATGTAGGGGTGGAGCGCCATGCCCATGACCAGGGGTCCGCTGGCCGCCTGCTCAAGCATCTCGTCGAACTGGTCGATGATAAGCTGCTCGAACTGCTCCGCGGAGTCCTTGCGGGCGACAATGGCGGGGATGTCGTTGAGCTCCTGCGGATATGGCACGGCAAGGATCCGTCCGCCGTTGCGCGTTGCAAGCCAGATCGGCTGATCGTCCATGCACCAGTCGAGGACATAGCGGTAGCCGGCCTCGGCGAGAAGATCGGGTGTCGCCTGGCTTTCCGAGATCCAGGGACCGAGCCAACCCCTGGGCTGCCGACCCTCGGCGGCCACGATCACCTCGGTCGTCTCGGCAATGAGGGCCCGCTCGCCAGCCTCATCGAGGCCCCCCTGCCGCTCCGAGTTGGTGCGTCCATGGCCGAGCACCTCGTCGCCGCGTGCCCTGAAGGCGTCCATGGCCTCCGGGCAATAGCCGTAGATGCTGGAGTTGACGAGCACGGAGGCCGGAAGCCGCAGCGCATCGAGGAGATCGAGCAGGCGCCACACGCCCACACGGTTGCCATAGTCGCGCCAGGCAAAGTTGAGCACGTCGGGCTGCGGGCCGCCGGGAGCGAGCTCGGCACCCAGTCCCTCGCCGAAGGCGAAGTGCTCGACGTTGATGCCGACATAGACAGCAAGGCGCGTCCCGTTCGGCCAGTCGTAGGCCGGCCGGTGCCTGATGGCACTGTAGGCGTAGCGCCCGTGGGTGCGCAGGGGTGCGGCAGCCTCCTTGGCAGGCCGGGTCATTCCGCGCTCGTGCCGGGCTTCTGCGCGGCGGGCACCGTGCCACCGCCGTCCTCGGCGAGACCGGCGCGGGCCAGGATGATCTCGGCGCTGTCGTTCCAGACATCCATCCGAACGATTTTTCCGCCGCTCACGACGAAACGGTCGACGTAACGGTTGCCTTGGAACGGCGTTCCGTCCGGCCAGGCTCCGTAGAGCGTGCCTGTATTGTAGACAATTGCCTCTTTCTCGGTCGCTCCCGCCACAACATCGGTGCGCTCGAAGCGCTTTTTCACCAACGCATAGCGCTTCGCGTTGAACGCGGTGCTGCCGCTCGGATCGGTAAAGCACCGCCCGCCCGTAAAGGTGATGCGCACATCGGGTGCCATGTACGTACGTGCGCGATCCGGATCGGGGATCATCGAAGCCTCCAGAAATGCCTCGACGATACTGGCCGCTTCAGCTTCCCAGTTTGGCATCCGTCTTGCTCCCTCGGCACCGTAGCTTGACACCATCAGGGGCATTTGTAAGAAAATGCTTACTTCTGGTCAATCCACGGCGCCCACAACGCCACAAAAGGCCTCCAACGCTCATGCGAGCACAGAGGAGGCGCAACGGGGAGGAGCGAGCATGACACTCCGTCGTACTATTGCACCCGGCGCCATGTCGCGCCGCGCCGGGCTCGGCATCGGCATTGCGCTCATTGCCGCGTCATTCAGCCCGGCGCCTCTCAAGGCCGCCGACCCGGTCAAGATCGGGCTTGTCACGGCCCTGTCCGGGCAGTCGGCGAGAGCCGGCGAGGCAATCACGCGCGGACTGACCATTGCCATCGACGAGATCAATGCCAAGGGCGGCCTGTTGGGCGGTCGCAAGCTCGAGCTCGTGCGGCGCGATGACGAGAGCAATCCGGCCAAGGGGCTGATCGCGGCGCGGGAGCTTGTACAGCGCGAGAAGGTGGCGGTGCTTTTCGGCGGCCTCGACTCGCCCGTCGCCCTCGCCATAGTGCCCTTCATGAATAATGCGAAGGTGCCCTTCATCGATCCTTGGGCGGCGGGCACCAACATCACGCGCAACGGCGCCAATCCCAACTTCGCATTCCGCGTGTCGGCCATGGACGAGCTGGTCGACAGGGCGATCGTCCAGTATGCAGTGAAGAAGTTCGGGGCCAAGAAGCCGGGGCTCATTCTGGTCAACAATCCCTGGGGCGAATCCAACGAGAGGGGCCTTCTGGCGGCGCTGAAGGCGGCCAAGATGGAGCCTGCCGGGGTCGAGAAGTTCGAAGGCAACGATGTCGACGTCGTGCCCCAGCTCACGCGCCTCAAGCAGGCCGGTACCGATACCCTCTTTCTTGTGGGCAACGTCGGTCCATCGTCGCAGGTCGTGAAATCGCTCGTCCGCATGGGCTGGATGCCACCGATCGTTTCCCACTGGGGTCCTGCAGGCGGCCGCTTTACGGAGCTGGCGGGACCCAGCGGGAGAAACGTGATCTTCGTCCAGACCTACAGCTTCTTCGGCAAGCTCTCGCCGGTCGGCGAGCGCGTCATGGCGGCCTTGAAGGCGAAGTACCCGGACATCAAGGGCCCCGAAGACATCACGCCGGCCGTGGGCTACGCCAACGCCTATGACGGGATGCACCTTGCTGCCATGGCCATCGAGAAGGCGGGCAGCACCAGCGGCGTCGCCATCCGCGAGGCGCTCTTCAAGATCGACCGCTACGAAGGCCTGATCAAGACCTACGAGCGGCCGTTCTCGCCGGACAACCCCGACGCGCTCAACGAGAACGATTACATCTGGACCCGTTTCGAGGGCAATCACATCGTGCCCGTCACCGGCGACTGAGCCGACTGCCGCCAGGGCCCGCCACGGATTGGGACGCACATGACCCTGCTCTCCGCGCTCGTGACGGGCTTGGCGCTTGGCAGCATGTACGGGTTGCTGGCGCTCGGCTTCCACGCCACCTACGCAGTGTCGGGCACCGTCAACTTCTCGCAGGGCAGCTCGATGACGCTGGGAGCCGTGCTCGGCTTCTTCTTCATCGTGCTGTGGGGCTGGCCGGCGCCGCTGGGCATACCGACGGTGCTTGCGCTCTGCGCCGTGTACGGCCTCATCGTCGAGCGCTGCGTCGTGCGCCCGTTCGTTGAACGGGGCTCCGACAGCTGGTTGATGGCAACGGTCGCCGTCGGCATCATCCTCGACAATCTCGTCCTGTTCACGTTCGGAAAGGAGCCGAGGAGCTTTCCCTCCAGCCTGGCGATGACGCCGGTGCAGATAGCGGAGGGCACGGGCGTGTATCCCCTGCAGCTCGTCATTCCTGTGGTTGGCCTCGCGCTCGCCGCCGGTCTGCACTTTCTGGTGCGCCGCACCCGGCTCGGGATCGCCATGCTGGCGGTGGTCCAGAATCCCGACGCAGCGCGCCTGATGGGCATCGATGTGCGCAAGATGATCGCGGCAAGCTATGCCGTCTCGGCGATGCTCGCCGGCGTCGCCGGCCTGCTGATTGCGCCGCTGTTCAACGTCTCGTCCGAGATGGGCACCCTGTTCGGCATCAAGGCCTTCGCCGCAGCGATCGTTGGAGGCCTCGGCAGCGCCTGGGGCGTGATGCTGGCGGGCCTCTGCCTGGGGCTGATCGAGGCTTTCATCACCACCCTGCTCGGCTCGGTCTACACCCAGATCCTCACTTTCGCCGCCGTCATCCTCATCCTGTTCGCGCTGCCCAACGGTCTGCTCGGGCGAGCAGGGGTGAAGAAGGTATGATCCAGCTTCTTCGCGCGGCGGGGTTCACGGCGCTGCTGCTTGCCACGCTCGCCTATACGGCGGTGGCCGACGGCTACGGGGTGTTCCTCGTGGCGACCACGGCGCTCACGGCCATTGCCTGCATCGGTCTCAACGTGCTCCTGGGGCTTGCCGGCCAGGTCTCGCTTGGTCACGTCGGCTTCATGGCCATCGGCGCCTATACGACCGGCCTGTTGATGGGGAGCGCTGGATGGCCGTTTCTCGCCGCAGCTGCCGCCGGTATCGTCCTCGCTGGCGCTGTGGGCGGCATCCTGGCGATGCCGGCGCTCAGGGTGCGCGGCCCCTATCTTGCCATGATGACCATCGCCTTCGGCTTCATCGTCGAGCACGGCGCGGTGGAATGGCGCGAGCTGACGGGGGGCGGCAACGGGCTGATACTGACAGCGCCACCAACCCTCCTTGGCGTGCCGCTCAGCGAGCGCGGCCTGGCGGTCCTCGGCGTGGTGCTGGCGGCGGTTGCGCTCGTTCTGTTCGACAGGTTGAAGGCAAGCGGCTGGGGATATGCCATGCGCGCGGCCCGCGACTCGGAGACTGCGGCGCGGTCGATCGGCGTCGATCTGGTCTACGTCCGAACCGCCGCGTTCGTGATCTCGGCCGGCGCGGTGGCGCTCGCCGGTGCCCTGTTTGCGCCGCTCAACGGCTTCATCAGCCCAAGCTCGTTCCCGTTCCTGCAGTCCATTCTTTTCCTGCTCGCCGTGATGGTCGGGGGTGCCGGCACAACCATCGGCCCGGTGATAGGCGCGGCGGTGGTGGTACTCTTGCCTGAGATGCTCGCCGGCCTTGCCGAGTACCGGCTCTTGATGTTCGGTGTCCTGCTGTTCGCGGTCCTGCGCCTGGCACCGTCCGGAATCGCAGGCACCATCGCGCACCTCTTCCGACGCACGGGGAAGGCGGCCGGGGTCCCGGTGCCGTCTGCGGACATTGCGTCGACGGCGCGGCCCCGGAGCGAAGGCGGCAATGCGGTAGCCGTGGAAGGTCTGGCGGTTGCCTTCGGTGGCGTGCGGGCGGTGGAGAACCTCTCGTTCGTGGCCGCTGAGGGCAGCGTGACGAGCATCATCGGTCCCAACGGGGCCGGCAAGACCAGCGCTCTCAATCTGCTGTGCGGCTTCTACCGACCGGATGCCGGCAGGGTGGTGCTGGGGTCCGCCGACATCACCGGGCTTTCCTCCCACACCCTCGCCCGCCTCGGGGTGGCACGAACTTTTCAGACCACGCAGCTCTTCGGCAACCTGACCGCGCTCGAGAATGTGATGCTGGCGGCACGGCGCGGTCGCCTGGGCGGCCTCATCAGCCCGCTTGCGCGCGAACGCGCCGAAGGCGGCGCCCGTGCGCTCCTGGCCTTCGTCGGCGCGGGCCGTTCCGCCGACCGCCTTGCGGACGCGCTGCCCCACGGCGAAAGGCGTCTTGTCGAGATTGCGCGCGCCCTGGCACTCCAGCCGAGGGTGCTGCTGCTCGACGAGCCCGCCGCCGGCCTATCGCAGTCCGACAAGCAGGGGCTCGTCGAGCTGTTGCGGCGCATCGCCGATCTTGGCGTCACGGTAATCCTGATCGAGCACGACATGGGCCTCGTCATGTCGCTCTCCCATCACATCGTCGTACTCGACGCCGGGCGCTGTATCGCCGATGGCACGCCCGACGCCGTGCGGGCGAGCCCGGCCGTTCGGAAGGCCTATCTGGGCGAGAAGGGAGGGGCGCGAGTGCCCGCGCGCGAGGGCCGTCGCCCAGGTGCCGCGCCCGCAAGGGGTCTGGAGGCGGAAGCGCTGTCGGCGGGATACGGCGCCTCGCCCGTGCTTTCCGGCATCTCCATCGCCGTCGGACAGGGCGAGGCCGTGGCCGTCCTCGGCGCCAACGGCGCAGGCAAGACGACGTTGCTGCGGGCCCTGGCCGGGCTGCAGCCGCCGTCGGCGGGCGGCACGGTGCGGCTCAAGGGAGAGGCGGTGCACAGCCTCGATGCGCACCAGCGTGCCCGCGCGGGTCTCGTCCTGGTGCCCGAGGGCCGACAGGTCTTCCCCGAGCTCACGGTGCTGGAGAACCTGAGACTGGGTGCCTACGCACGCCCATCGAACCACGCGGCCGCGGAGATCGAGACCATGCTGGAGCTGTTTCCCAAGCTGCGCGAGCGGCTGCACCAGCGCGCAGGCCTGCTCTCGGGCGGTGAGCAGCAGATGCTTGCGGTGGCGCGCGGCTTCCTCACCGGGCCCAGCATCCTCATGCTCGACGAGCCGTCGCTTGGCCTCGCCCCGCTGGCCGCGGAGGAGCTGTTCGCCGCCCTCGCGACGCTGCGCGAGAAGGGCATGACACTGCTGGTGGTCGACCAGCTCGCAGGCCACGCGCTTGCTCTGTCGGATCGCGCCTATGTGCTGGAGGGCGGGGCCATCGCCAGGTCCGGCGCCGTCGCCGAACTCGCGCAAGATGCGGCGCTGGAGCGCGCCTATCTCGGCGGCCTGCATCGCGACTAGCGGGCGGCGTGCCTTCCAAAGGCAATTGCCCATGCCATGCTTTCGGGTTGACTAGTGACGAACGTGATGCTCAGCAATTGATGGCTGAAGGCCCGTGGCGCCTCGAGCACGGGACGTATCGCATGCGATATGTGGGTCGAACGTCTCCGCGCATGGCGAGCACGCGCTCGCCCATCCAAGATTCCACTAACGCCAAGTGTGGAAACGCCGGTGGCCGTGATGTCTGCTTACAAGCGATGAAGACGTGGTGCTGTGACCTTTGAAGGAGCGTCGTTGCTATCAGCCCGATGTCCGCAATCTCTGCAAAGCCGACTTAACTGCCCCTGATTGATGACGGGAGCAAGGTCCTTACTCCAGCCCAACGACCGCTCTGAAGCAAAACGCAAGAACCTGACCTGCCTCGCAGGACGGTAGCGTACGAAGGTAGACGTGCCGCGTGTCTAGGTACCCACTGGCCGGCAATCCCGGTGCTCGCGACATCCCGCCTGTCATGTTGCAGGGATCATCGTCGATTACATTGTGCAGGAGCGCAGCGCGTGAGCGGAGATTCGAGTTTCTCCGCAAGAGCAGCGAGCGCTCAATCGACGCCATGCCCTTGTCCCTCAGCTCTCGGATCGCCTGCTCGTTCTTCGCCAGACGCGATAGCCCCATGCCACGAAGTACGTTCGGCGCCTTGGTGAATTGAATGCTGTCATAGCCGACGATCTCGATGCGGTTCCCCCATGGGTCGAGGAAATCGAGGAAGCGCCCCGGCAACGGCGTAATCCCAGCCTCCTTCAAGGCCGCGCGTACCGCCTCCTTGTCATCGACCACCAGCCCGAAGTGTAGTCCATCATCGGCCGCTTGGCGGCCGCCCTTCTGAAGGGCGAGGAACTCCCAGGAAGGCGGCCGACGCGGCTGGTCGCCTGAATATATTCGGCGGCGGCCTTCGGTTGCCCTTGGACCACCATCAGTCCGAGCCGGCCGATGTCCAGGCCGACCGAGATCATGTTGGTGGCGAGTGCCACGTCCACGCCGTTCGGTGCGAAGACCGAGCGCGCAAGCGCCTCCTTTGCGTCTGCGACCCTGTCGGTGCTCTCGCGTGAGGTCAGCTCGAGCACCTCACGCAAAGTCCGGTTCTCGAAGGGCTGATCCTCCGGATCGAGCCGGCGCCGCCGGGTACCGTAGTCGGCAAGCTTTGCCCGCACCTCGTCCTCAACGATGCGACGGGCGCCGCCGAGCTCGCGCAAGGCGTTGAAGTAGCAAAGCGCCGTCAGATACGGATCGGCGGCGTCGCCCAGGGGCATGTCCCTGGCACCGGCCGCGAGCAGCGTTGTGAGAGCGCGCAGGAACAGGAGCTTGGGGCCTTTGCAGGGCGCGGCGAGCCCCACATAGAGGCGGCCGGGACTTTGCGCCGCCGGTACTGTGAGGGCGAAGAAGGAGCCGAGCCGATCCGGTCCGGGAGGCGGAAAAATCGCCGTCCTCGAACGGTCGAACAGGGCCGTGATCTGGGTGTCGGCCCGCCGCACCGTGGCGGTGCTGGCGACGATCTTCGGCCTGACCATGCGATCGCCCTGCGGGCGCGAGGCCAGACGGTCCAGCGCGACCTCGTAGAGCGCCGCGACCGTGCCGAGCGGACCGCTGATGAGGCGCAGCTCGTCCTGGATGATAACGGAGGGAGGCAAGAGGCGCGCGCCGCCGAACAGCCTGCGTCCGACGCCGGGCTCGGCGGCGCCATAGAAGCCGTGCTCGTGCTCGCGATCGACGTGGTCGAAGAACGCGCCCACCTTGTCGATGAACGGCAAGCCGGCGAATTTGTCCACGGTGGCGATCAGAAACGCCGGCAAGCGTCGGTAGATGGCGTGGGGGCGCACAGCACCCAGACATCGGAGCGGGCAAGAGCGTGCGCCCACAGCGCCTTCTCGCCGGCGTCGAGCATGGCGATCTCGCCGTCGCGCAGGAGGGCGGAGGCGCGCTCGACCTTGGACAC
>JBAPMW010000726.1:0-2214 GCA_049278815.1 Hyphomicrobiaceae bacterium | reverse complement strand
CGGGCTCGCCTGACGTAGCGCTGCTCGGTGGTCGATGCCCGCACCCAGCCTTCGAGACTGCTGCGGGTCTCCGGGTCAAGCCGGATCTCGGTTGCCTTGAATGCCATCCCGAGCTTGAATCATGCTTCGCATGCCCGGCAAACCCTACCCTGACGGATGGTGCTGCGGGCGTAGCGGAAATGACTCACGCTTCAGCGACCGCGGGTACTAGTCTGCTCCCTATTCCCTACTCCCTCACTTCCCAAGCGCCTGATCGAGGTCGCCTATGATGTCGGCGGCGTCCTCCAGGCCGATGGAGACGCGCACCACGTCATCCCCCGCACCCGCTGCAACGCGCTGCTCGTCGGTGAGCTGCCGGTGCGTGGTGGAGGCCGGATGAATGATCAGGCTGCGCACGTCGCCGATGTTGGCGAGGTGCGAGAGGAGCTGCACGCCCGACACCAGCCGCACGCCCGCCTCGTAGCCGCCCTTGAGGCCGAAGGTGAAGACGGAGCCGGCCCCCTTGGGGCAGATCTTTTTCGCCAGCGCATGGCAGGGGTTCGCCGGCAGCCCGGCGTAGTTCACCCACGCCACGTGCGGGTGTCCGGCAAGGTGGGTGGCGACGGCGAGCGCGTTGTCGCAGTGCTTGGCCATGCGCAGCGGCAGGGTCTCGATGCCGGTGAGGATCAGGAACGCATTGAAGGGCGAGATGGCGGGGCCGAGGTCGCGCAGACCCAGCACGCGGCACGTGAGCGCGAAGGCGAAGTTGCCGAAGGTCTCGGCCATGCGCATGCCGTTGTAGCTGGGGTTGGGGTCCTGCAGGGCAGGATAGCGCCTCTTCGCGCTCAGCCAGTCGAAGGTGCCGCAATCGACGATGGCGCCGCCAATGGAGTTGCCGTGCCCGCCCATGAACTTGGTGAGGGAATGCACCACGATGTCGGCGCCGTGGACCTTGGGCTGGCACAGATAGGGCGTGGCCAGCGTGTTATCCACGATCAGTGGCACGCCGGCCTGCCTGGCGATGGCCGAGATGGCCGGCAGGTCGACGACGATGCCGCCCGGGTTGGCGATCGACTCGCAGAAAATGGCCTTGGTCCTGGGGGTGACGGCCTCGGCAAAGGTCTCGGGCCTGGTCGAGTCGGCCCACCTCACCTGCCAGTCGAAATTCTTGAAGGCGTGGTTGAACTGGTTGACCGAGCCGCCATAGAGCTGGCGCCCGGCCACGAACTCGTCGCCCGGCTGCATCAGCGTGTGGAACACGACGGCCTGCGCCGCGTGCCCCGAGGCCACCGCGAGCGCCGCCGTGCCGCCCTCGAGCGCGGCCACGCGCTGCTCCAGCACGGCCTGGGTGGGGTTGCCGATGCGGGTGTAGATGTTGCCGAACACCTCCAGATTGAACAGCGCGGCGGCGTGGTCCACGTTGTTGAAGACATACGACGTGGTCTGGTAGACGGGCGTCACGCGCGCCCCCGTCGAGGGGTCCGGCGCCGCCCCGGCGTGGATGGCAAGCGTCGCAAACCCCGGCGTCTTGTCTGTCGGCATGGAAGGCTCCTGAAATGAGCGAATTGCGTATAGCGAATTGCGAATAGCGGGCAGAGGCGCCTACTCCCTACTCGCAATTCGCAATTCGCAATTCGCTATTCGCTGCTCTTGGCGATCACATGGTCCTGCACGCCGCGTCCGCTGAGCAGCGGGCGCCTGGAGGAAAGGATGCCCACATTGACTCCGGCCCAGCCGATCTCCCCGGACAGCCGGCCGTACTCGATCTTGGTGCAGCGGTTCATCACCACCTTGAGGCCTGCCGCCTCCGCCTCCTTGGCCGCCGCCTCGTTGCGCACGCCGAGCTGCATCCAGATCACCTTGAGCCCGAGCTTGTCCTTGAGCGCAATCGCCTCCCGCACCACGTCGTGCGCCGCCGCGGGGTTGCGGAAGATGTCGACGATGTCGACGGGGCCCGGCACGTCGGCCAGGGAGGCATAGACGCGCTGGCGCTGGATCTCGGTGCCGGCAAGGCTCGGGTTGACGGGGATCACCTGGTAGCCCTTGCCGAGCAGGTATTTCATGGCGAAGTAGCTCGGCCGGTTGGTCACGGCGCTGGCACCCACCACGGCGATGGTGCGCGCATCGCCCAGGATGCCGGCAATGTACTGGTCGGGGTAGCGGTCGTGGCTCAAGCGGTTACCTGCGGGTGAAGTCGGCTGTCGTCTCGGGGGCGCTAGGACGAGCGAATATGGT
>JBAPMW010000725.1:0-3056 GCA_049278815.1 Hyphomicrobiaceae bacterium | reverse complement strand
ATCGCGAAACCCCGTCAGGCCGATCATCGCCAGAAAGGGCTCAACCCGCCGAAGGCGCTCCCGCTTCGGCACGCCGCGCATCTCCAGCCCGTAGGCCACATTGTCGATGACCGTCAGCCAGGGGAACAGCCCGTGCTCCTGAAAGACCATGGAGTTGACGGGCCGGCTGTCCGAAGCTGCGCGCTCAATCCTGAACTCGCCGGAGCTCGGCTCCTCAAGCCCGGCCACGATGCGCAGCACCGTCGTCTTGCCGCATCCACTGGGCCCGACGATGGATACGAACTCGCCCTGCGCGACTGTGAGGGAGAAATCCTCGACGGCCGTGACCATAGCCGATCCCTCACCGAAGATCTTGGTGAGGTGTTCAATAAGGACCAGCACCTTCTGGGGCCGATCCTGTGTTGCGGAAACTGCCGCCGCACGGACATACTCTGGCCAATGAATCGTCTGCGCCATTCCTGATGAGCCCTGGGCCAGCAGCTATCCGATGTGCCATAATTCCATCTAAAGTTGTATTTAGCAACTTGATTCTACCTAATGATGACTGCTGCTTCGGCCAAATGGCCGCGCGCCGCCTGCTCCTGCGCGCGCGCCCCAACCCGCCCAGGGCGTAGGCAACGAGGTCGCGATCCATGAGCGACTCCACATCGACCTTGGCGGAAATAGCCTTGTTTATCAGGGTTGTAGATCATGATCGCCACCTCTCCAGGTGCAGTTTGACGAGCACCTCCGATGCCCGCAGTTAGGGGAACGCGAGATTGCGATCCTCATACTGCACAATGAAGACGCCGAGGCGCCGCGCCGTCGAGGCCGCGATGCCTCCGCAGCCAGTCCTTGGAACTCCACCACGCGGCGGTCGGGCACCGGGGCCGCGACGGGGACCTATTCTCTGCCGTCCAAGGACTGCGTGGTTCACGCTCTCCAGCTTTGGCGTGAACTTGCGCTGGCTGAATTTGAGATCTCCGACGCACGATCCTGAACCTGGAGCGGCTGTGAGGAGGCGCGGCCGGCGGCATCCTCACCTGCTTCGTCGGCCGCGCCTCGAGAATGCGATCGCCACGCCGCAATAGCGTTGCGTGGATTCGCGTCGGTCACCCTGCAGGCGGTCTCTCCTTAAGCAGCAATCTGAAGTGGTGTCTTCGGAGATCCGATAGTGCGGCAAGGCACCATCGGCGACGCAGGCGCGCTTGAAAGCAAGCGGCGAATAACGGGGAGAGGGGCGCCTATTGCGTCGGGGCAACGCACGACGGCCAGTGAACGCCCTAAAGCCGAATAAGCCACGTTCCGGCCTTGATCAAGGCTATCGTCGGATCGCTTGCGGGCATGAAGATGAAGTCGTGTTGGGGGAGCCATGCAACTGCGCTTGCTGTGTGTCTTGGTGTTGGCGTTCCTGACCCCGGCGCAGGATGCGGATGCCCAACAGATCAAGCTCAAGGCCAGTCTGCAGTTTCCGATCGACAATCCCACCTTCGGCGCCGGCTTGGCGCGCCTGAAGAAGGAGGTCGAGCGGCTGACCGAGAACGCCGTCGTCATCGAGATCTTCGACAAGTCGCAGCTGTTCACGTCCAACCAGATGGTCGAGGCCGTCGCGTCCGGCGCGGTCGACCTCGGCATGGCGGCCCACCAGCACTTCGCATTCAAGGCCCCCCTGATCGCCATCCTCGACCAACCGTTTGTGTTTAATTTCCAGGCCCTGGTCGAGGCCGTGGCAAGGCCCGGCAGCGAGATCAGAACGTTGATCGACGACGCCATCCTGGCTGAGGTCGGCGTGCGCGTGCTGTGGTGGCAGTCGCTCGGCAACAATGTGTTCTTCTCCAAAGGGCACGACGTGGCAGACCCGGCGCGGCTCAAGGGCAAAAGGGTGGCGGCGCCCAGCAAGCTCGTGGGTGAGCTCGCTGCTTGGTGCGGCGGCGTGCCGGTCGAGCTCACCGCCGAGAAGTTCCACGATGGCCTGAAGAACGGCACGGCCGATATGGCAGTGATCAATCTCACCACCCTGCGGACCCGAGGCCTCTGGAAGGTCACGGATACAGTCACGTTCACCTTGCATTCCCCGATCGAGTTCCTCCTCATCGTCAACGAGAAGAGCTGGCAGTCGCTCCCTGCCGCCTATCGCGATGTCATTGCGCAGGCGGCGCGCAAGGTGGAGGGCGGGTTCGATGCGCTCTGGGCAAGAGGGCAGAAAGAGATGCGAGCGCTCGCCGACAACAAGGGCGTGAAGTTCATCGAATTGACGGCCGACCAGGTGGCCGACTGGCGCGCCTGCAGCGCGGGCATGCTTGCCGACTTCATGGACAAGCACGGCGAGGCCGCGCACAAGCTCATGGCCGCCTATCGCAAGCTGCGGATGGATCCGTGCTGCTCGGCCATGCCGGGCGGGGACGTCTTCACGCGGCGCTGAACGCGAGCTGCGTTGTTGCACTGCCGCGATTTTCCGCCCTGTGTTACGAACGCGCCTCGAACGGTGCTCGGCAAGTTGGGTCGCTCCGATCACTACCCGGTGCTGGTCCGCCTGCAGCCGTGAACGGTAGGGGCGGCGGCCAGAGCTGCCGGAGCATGCCGCGCTGGAGACCCGCACCAAGCTGGAAGGCTGGGTGCGGGCATCGAGCACCGAGCAGCGCTATGTCAGGCGGGCGGGCATCGTGCTGCTGGCCGCCGATGGAATGGCCTCCCGTGCGATCGCGCGCGAGGTCGGTGTCATGACCGGCATCGTCAGCGTCTGGCGCAAACGCTTTGCCGCCGCCGGCATCGACGGGCTCAAGGACAAGCCGCGACCGGGTAATCGGTTTAGACGCCCTCGTTGGCGGAAGCGGTCAAGCAGCCACTGTTCCTGGCCGGCACGGATACGGTAAGCTCGTCACCAAATGGGGTTATGCTCTCGCGCAGCCTCACCTCTCCGTGCACGCGGTGGCGAAAGCGAAGCGCAGGATGCACCGGCTAGTCCTTTATACAGGTCACATCTTTAATATTGGAGTAGGCGCTCAGGAGAATAACCCCCGCATAACCTGATGGACAGTTGGTGGGCGCCGTTACCTTATAGGCCATGGGTTCACTAT
>JBAPMW010000724.1:0-7637 GCA_049278815.1 Hyphomicrobiaceae bacterium | reverse complement strand
GCCGGTCCGCTGGCCAGCCCCTCGTCCCACAGCTTGGCGATGCGTTCGCCCTCGAGGCGGCGCATCTCCTCCTTCAGCTCCCATTCGCGCAGCGCGGTGCGGATGACCTCGCTGGTGGTGGCGTAGTCGCCCCGCTCCACCGCCGCCCTGATCTTGGCGTGCTGCTCGGCGGTGATGGCGACGGAGATTTTCTCGATCCTGGTCTTGGTCATGGGCGTAATGGTAGCATAAAGTATGACCAAGTAGCAACGTGGGAACCTGGGTCCAGAGCGACCAGCCGCAGCGGCGGATTACGGGCTTCGCCCTCATCCGCCCTACGCCCCACGCCTACTCCGCCGCCTCCAGCACCCCCTCCCGCACGGGCTCCACCTTCGCCGCGCAGAACTTGAACTCGGGGATCTTCCCTATCGGATCCAGCTGGGGGTTGGTGAGGAGGTTGGCGGCGGCTTCGGCGAAGCAGAACGGGAGGAACACCATCCCCTCGGCCACGTCGCGGTCGGCGCGAGCCTTGAGCACCACTTGGCCACGCCGGGTCGAGACGCGGATGAAGCTGCCGGGCGCAACGCCCATCCGGTCCAGCTCCCGCGGATGCAGGCCGGCGATGGCCTCGGGCTCCAGCGAGTCCAGATTGGACGCGCGGCGCGTCATGGAGCCGGTGTGCCAGTGCTCCAGGAGGCGACCGGTGGTGAGCACCAGGGGGTACTCGTCGTCGGGGAGCTCGTCGGGTGGCAGCAGGTCGGCCGGCACGATCCTGGCGCGGCCCGACGCGGTCGGGAACGAGTTGACGAAGATGATCTCGTTGCCGGGCTGGTCGGGGGCGTCGCAGGGGTAGGTGACGGCGTCCTCGCGCAGGAGGCGCTCCCAGGTGATGTTGTCCAGGGACGGCATAACGAAGGCCATCTCGGTGAAGACCTCCGAGACGTCCTTGTAATTCCAATTTAAGCCGATGCGCTGGGCCAGCTCCTGGATCAGCAGCCAATCCTGGCGGGCCTCGCCGGGCGGGTCGATCACCGGCCGGCCGATCTGCACCTGGCGGTTGGTGTTGGTGAAGGTGCCCCACTTCTCGGCGTGGGCGGAGGCCGGCAGCACCACGTCGGCGTGCCAGGCGGTCTCGGTGAGGAAGATGTCCTGCACCACCAGATGCTCCAGGTGGGCCAGCGCCTCGCGGGCGTGCTGCACGTCGGGGTCGGACATGGCCGGGTTCTCGCCCAGGACGTACATGCCCTTGATCACGTCATCCTTGATGGCGTGCATGATCTCGACCACGGTGAGGCCCTTCGTGGGCGGCAGCGCAACCCCCCAGAACGCCTCGTACTTGCCGCGGATCTCGGGGTCCTCCACCGACTTGTAGTCGGGGAACACCATGGGGATCAGGCCGGCGTCGGAGGCGCCCTGCACGTTGTTCTGGCCGCGCAGGGGATGCAGGCCGGTGCCGGGGCGTCCGACCTGACCGGTGGTCAAGGCGAGCGCGATCAGGCAGCGGGCGTTGTCGGTGCCGTGCGTGTGCTGGGAGATGCCCATGCCCCAGAAGATGAGGGAGCGCTCGGAGCGGGCGTAGAGCCGCGCCACCTCGCGGATGGTGGCTGCGGGGATGCCGCAGACGGGCTCCATGGCCTCGGGGGTGAAGTCGGCCACCTTCTCCTTAAGGGCGTCGAAGCCTTCGGTGTGGGCCTGGACGTACTGGATGTCGACCATGCCCTCCGTGACGATGACATTGAGCATGGCGTTGAGCAGCGCCACGTCGCGGCCGGGCTTGAACTGCAGGACGTGGCTGGCATAGCGCGCGAGCCCCTGCGAGTGTCCGCGCGGGTCCATGACGACCAGCCTGGCACCGCGCGCAGCCGCATTCTTGAGGAATGTGGCGGCGACGGGGTGATTCTCCGTCGGCCTGGCGCCAATGACAATGATGCAGTCGGCATCCTTGGCGGCGGTGAAGGGCGCGGTGACGGCGCCGGAGTTGACGCCCTCCATCAGCGCCGCCACGGACGAGGCGTGGCACAGCCGGGTGCAGTGATCGACGTTGTTGGTGCCGAAGCCCTGGCGGATCAGCTTCTGGAAGAGATAGGCCTCCTCGTTGGAGCCCTTGGCCGAGCCGAAGCCGGCGATCGCGTTGCCGCCGTCGCGACTGTGGATGGCCTTGAGGCCGGAGGCGGCCTTGGCCAGCGCCTCCTCCCAGGTCGCCTCGCGGAAGTACTTGCCGACCTCGTTGCGGCGGATCTGCAGGTTGGCGTCCTTGGGGACCCCTTCGCGGCGGATCAGCGGCTTGGTGAGCCGGTCGGGGTGATGGATGTAGTCGAAGCCGAAGCGGCCCTTCACGCACAGCCGGTTCTCGTTGGCGGGGCCGTCGCGGCCGTCCACATAGAGGATCTTGTTGTCCTTGACGTGCACCGTGGTCTGGCAGCCCACGCCGCAGTAGGGGCAGAGCGTGTCGACCGACTTGTCCTCGTAGTTGACGCGCTTGCCCTTGTCGTCGAGCAGGCTCTTCTCCATCAGCGCGCCGGTGGGGCACACCTGCACGCACTCGCCGCAGGCAACGCAGGTGGAGTCGCCCATGCCCTTGTCGAAGTCGAACACCACCTTGGAGCCGTGGCCGCGGTAGGCCATGCCGATCACGTCGTTGGCCTGCACCTCGCGGCAGGCGCGCACGCACAGGCCGCAGTTGATGCAGGCGTCCAGGTTGACGGCGATGGCGGAATGGGTGCTGTCGGCGACGGGGCGCTCGTCGCGCGGGTAGCGGCTGCGCGGCTCGATGCCCATGGCGTCGACCCAATTCCAGAACTTGGACTTGGGATCGTGGCTCCCCTCGCGCTCCGGCTGGTCGGCCATCAAGAGCTCGAACACCATCTGGCGCGATTTCTTCGCCCGCTCCGACGCGGTCTTGACCTTCATGCCGGCTGCGGCCTTGCGCTGGCAGGAGGCGGCGAGCACGCGCTCCCCCTCGACCTCGACCATGCAGGCACGGCAGTTGCCGTCGGCGCGGTAGCCGGGGGCGGGGTGCCAGCACAGGTGCGGGATCTTGGTGCCGTGACGCTCGGCCACCTGCCAGATGGTCTCGCCGGCCTCGGCCTCCACCGGCTTGCCATCCAGCTCGAAGGTGATCTTGTCGGTCATAGCCAAGTCCTCCACCCGCTTTGAAGAAGCGATGAGCGCGCCACACCGTCCCCTCCCCCCTTGCGGGGGAGGGACAGGGTGGGGGGGATTGCAGAACACGGAAGGGAGGGGTTCCCCCCACCCCTAACCCCTCCCCGCGTCGTGTCGAAGACGCGCCTTCGGCACGAAGGGGAGGGGAATCCGCGTTTGCTCTCGATCACCCGGCCCGCTCCTCTAAATTGATCAGTGCCTGTGCTGGTGCTTGTGCGGCCCATGCCCAGTCCCGCCGGTGTAGCCGCGCAGCTCCGCATAGCGGGCGCGCTGCTCGGGCGTCAGGACGGGCGTGATCCCAACGTGCGCCAGGAGATGCGACAGGCGCACCTCGCCCAGCAGGCGATTGGCCTCGGCCACGCGGGCGGAGACCTCCGATGCTTGCGCCGGACCGGCCTTGAAGGCTTGGTCCACGGCCTTCTCGGCTTTGACGAAAGCCTCGCCCAGCGCCTTTGCCTTAGCCTTCATGCGGTCGAAGGCTGCCGTCACCAGCTTGCGCTGCTCCGCCGTCAAATTCAGCTCCTCGGCGAGCTCCAGGACGTGCATCGGGCCGGGATGTCCGTTCAGCTCCGCCGATTTGGCGAGGCCCATGCCGCGGCCGTCGAGGAAGCCCTGCACGTCCTCGTCCGACAGGCTCGCCACCGCCCGCGTCTGCTGGCCGGCGTAAGGCTGGGCGGAGGGCGTGTGCGCCTTGCCGTGGGGATGCTGCTGGGCAAAGGCAACCGTGGCGCCGAGGGCGCAGGTCAGAGCGAGGATGCCTCTCATGCAGCGCATCGGCGTTCTCCCCTACTGAGTGGCCAGCTCAACGCGCACCTTCGCCAGCTCCGGCTCGCGCTCGATCAGCCGCAGATAGGCAATCTCGACCGCGGTCGGCTCCACCTCATGACGCTCCCAGGCTCGCAGGGTTTCCATGGGAATGCCGTAGGCGGCGGAGAAGGTCTCACGGCCCATGCGGAGCTTGTGGCGTATTCTCTTCGCCAGCGCCGGGCGGCAGAACCGCGCGAGCCGCTCGTCGCTCAACGGGGGATTATCCGGGTCCGTCAGGGCGGCCGCCGTGATTTCCTCATCGGTCATGGTCTCCAGCCGGCGCCGATCTGCGGCCGTCATGCCGTACTTGTCGCGCTCATTGCTGGAAGTAGATGCGTTGCTCATGCTTCGTTGCCAGTCGGGCGACATTGGCGGAAAGCTCCTGCCATCTTCAATCCTCATCCCTTCAACTCGATCTCCACGAAGGCGAACTCGAAGTCGTTGGCGTTGATGACGTTGTGATGCACGCCGGCCTTGCGGAAGTAGGATACACCGAGCTTGAGGTCGGCGAAGCTCTCCTCGCCCTGGGCCGACACCAGCTTCAGCCGGCCATTTCCCGACGGCACGATCACATAGTCCATCTGGTGCACGTGCTCGCCGGTCTCGGCGCCCGGCGCGAAGCGCCATTCCGTCACGCGGACGCGGTCGTTGTCGACCTGCACGGTGGAGACGGCTTGCGGCAGCCCGCTCATTGCCAGTCCTCCGGGAACGCGCAGGTAGGGGCGAGCGATGGCGAAGACCCAACACGCCCGCGGGCAACCCCCCGAAAGGTGTTGGGTCTGCGCTTCGCTTGACCCAACCTACTCATCTCAGATCCTCCGGGAAGTACTTGAACACGGTCCGCACCGGGTTGGGTGCCGCCTGCCCCAGGCCGCAGATGGAGGCATCCGCCATGACCTGCGACAGGTCCGCCAGCAGGTCCGGGTCCCAGTTGCCGGCGCTCATGAGCTGAACGGCTTTCTCGGTGCCGTTGCGGCAGGGCGTGCATTGGCCGCAGCTCTCGTCCTCGAAGAAGCGCATCAGGTTGAGGGCCACGGCCTTCATGTCGTCCTTGTCGGACAGAATGACAACCGCGTGGCTGCCCACGAACGAGCCGTGCTTCTCCAGCTGGCCGAAGTCGAGCGGGATATCCGCCATGTAAGCCGGCAGGATGCCGCCAGAGGCCCCGCCGGGCAGATAGCCCTTGAAGTAATGGCCGTCGAGCATGCCCCCGCACAGCTCAATCAGGTCCCTGGCGGTGGAGCCGGCGGCCGTCAGCACGACGCCGGGCTTCTTCACCCGGCCCGAGACCGAGTAGGAGCGCAGGCCCTTGGCGCCGTTCTTGCCCTGGGAGGCGAACCATGCCGCGCCCTTCTCCAGGATGGCCGGAACCCAGTAGAGCGTCTCGATGTTGTTGACGAGGGTCGGGCGGCCGAACACGCCGACCTGGGCCACGTAGGGCGGGCGGTGGCGCGGCAGGCCCCGCTTGCCCTCGATCGACTCGATCATGGCGCTTTCCTCGCCGCAGATGTAGGCGCCGGCGCCGCGCCGCACCGTCAGCTTGGTGTGGCTGGAAAGCCCCGCCGCCTCCAGCTTGGGGATCTCATCGGCCAGGATGCGGTGCACCGCGGGATACTCGTCGCGGATGTAGATGAACACCTCGGCGGCTTCCACCGCCCAGGCGGCGATCAGTGCGCCTTCCAGGAACCTGTGCGGCTCACGCTCCAGATAGTAGCGGTCCTTGAAGGTGCCGGGCTCGCCCTCGTCGCCGTTGACGGCCATCAGGCGCGGGCCCTTCTCGGCGCGCACCAGGCCCCACTTGCGCCCCGTCGGGAACCCGGCACCGCCGAGGCCGCGCAGGCTGGCGTCCGAAAGGGTGGCGATCACGTCCTCCACCGTGCGCTTGCCGGACGTGCAGGCGGCAAGGACGCTGTAGCCGCCGTCCCCGGTGTAGGCGGCGAAATCCTGGTAGGTCGGCATCTCGGGATGCACGTGGCCGCCCAGTGCAAGGTCCTTGAGAGCAGCGGCGCTGGCGCGCCCGACATGGTGATGGCCCACCTCCGCGGCCGGTGCCACATCGCAGGCGCCGACGCAGGGCGCGCGCAGAACCCGCACATTGGGCAGCTGCTCCGCCTCCATCTCCGCAAGCAGCCTCTCCGCGCCGGCCAGCATGCAGCTCAGGCTGTCGCAGACGCGGATGGTGATCTGGGGCGGGCGCGCCTCGTCGTCGCCGACCACATCGAAGTGGGCGTAGAAGGTCGCGACCTCATAGATCTCCGCCATCGGGATGCGCAACTCGGCGGCCAGGGCCTGCAGGTACCCTTCGGGCAGGCAGCCCTGCGAGTCCTGGATCAGGTGCAGGTACTCGATGAGCAGCGCGCGCTCCCGCGGCCGATCGCCCAGCAGCGCCTGAACCGCCGCCACCTCGTCCTGGCGCAGCACCCGCCCCTTGGGAAACAGCGGCGCCTTGCGGCGGCCGGAGCCCGGATGGATCGCACGTCCGCCGGGCCGGCGCGCGCCGTTCGTTCCTGTCGCGCTGTCTTTCATGCTTGGACAGTCATCCTTGGACGTTTGTCATTCGCAGCCTGCGGCGGTCGCGCCGGCACGCTCGCGTGGGTAGCTATGTGGCATACCATATGCCAATGTTCACCAGCTGTCGAGCGCACGCCCGATCCCTCCCGATCTTTTAGCGGCGCCTGTGGCCGGCGCATGCGACCAACGTGCACCTACACGAGTTCACTGGTATGCCAGTAGAAGTGTGGTGGTAATAATACGGACGGCGCGACGCAAGGCGCCCGCATGCCCAGGGAGAGTAGGAGCGATGCTTGTAGCGGTGGCGGCGTGGAGCGACCAGCTTGCGCAATACCTTCAAACGATGATCGGCTTGGATGCAGACTACACGCTGGCCATCCTGCGCATCATCGGCATCAATATCATCCTCTCCGGGGACAATGCGATAGTCATCGCCCTGGCGTGTCGTTCCCTGCCACCGCGCCAGCGCGTGATCGGCATCATCCTGGGTGCCGGCGCGGCGGTGTTGCTACGCATCATCTTCACCGTGATCCTGCAGCAGCTCCTCGATGTACCCTGGCTGAAGCTGGTGGGCGGCCTCGTTCTGCTCTGGATTGCGGTCAAGCTGCTGCTTGGCGAGGAGGCGAACGAGGAAAGCGTCAAGTCCGGCGCCAATGTATGGGAAGCCGTCAAGATCGTCGCCGTGGCCGATATCGTCATGAGCCTCGACAACGTCCTGGCGATCGCCGCGGCAGCCGGCAGTCACACCGACCTCATCATTGTCGGCTTGCTCATCAGCGTCCCGCTGGTGGTGTTCGGAGCGACGCTCCTCACCTGGCTGCTTGACCGTCTGCCAATCCTGGTCTGGGCCGGGGCTGCCTTGCTGGGCTGGGTCGCCGGCGAGCTGATCGCGACCGAGCCTATCCTCCAGTCCTACTTGCAGCCCATGGCCGACTCTCTCGGTGTGACGCTCAAGGTCCTGGCGCGCAGCATTGAGGCGTTCGGTGCGGTCCTGGTGGTGGCCGTCGGCTGGTTCATCACCCGGGCCAGCGCGCGCCGGACCGCCAAGGAGGGCGCCCGCTAGGCCGGCGGATGCCTCCACGGCGCATTCCGTCGGTGGCGCGACCCGCGCGGGCTCGCGCTCGGGGCGGTCAAGGACAAGCCCCCTTCGGGGGTGGCGCTATCGCGCCATCCTTGAC
>JBAPMW010000723.1:0-5506 GCA_049278815.1 Hyphomicrobiaceae bacterium | reverse complement strand
GATGCGGCCGTCGGCGTCGAGCGCCTCCAGCCGTGTCAGCTCCTCGCGCGCGGCGGCGATGGCGGCGGCCGGCGGCGGGTCGATCCACGTGAGCGAGCGCGGATCGGTGGCGCCCCAGTCGGCGCAGTCGAGCAGCAAGCCGGCCAGATCGGCGGCGCGGATCTCCGGCTCGGCGAAGGCGGCGAGACTCTGGGTCTGCCGCTCGTCCCACAGGCGATAGCAGACGCCGGGCCCGGTGCGGCCGGCGCGGCCCCGGCGCTGACCGGCCCCCGCGCGCGACACCCGCACCGTCTCCAGCCGCGTCACGCCCACGTCCGGCTCGAAGCGTGGGATCCGGGCGAGGCCGCAGTCGATCACCACCCGCACGCCCTCGATGGTGATCGACGTCTCGGCAAGCGAGGTCGCCAGCACCACCTTGCGGACGCCGCCCGGGGCCGGCTGCAGCGCCAGATCCTGCGCCTTCATGTCCATCGCGCCGTACAGGGGTGCCAGCACCACGGCCGGATCGTCGAGCCGCTCGTTCAGCCGCTGCTCCACCCGGCGGATCTCCGCCTGCCCCGGCAGGAACGTCAGGATGGAGCCGGCCTCCTCCCGCAACGCCCGCATCACCGCGTCCGCCACCTGGTCCTCGATGCGCGCGTGTGCGTCGCGGCCGAGGTAGCGCGTCTCGACCGGAAAGGCGCGGCCCTCGCTGGCGATGACGGGAGCGCCGCCCAGAACCTGCGCCACCCGCGCATCGTCGAGCGTCGCCGACATCGCCAGGATGCGCAGGTCCGCGCGAAAGCCGCGCTGGCAGTCGAGCGCAAGCGCCAAGCCCAGGTCGGCATCGAGCGAGCGCTCGTGGAGCTCGTCGAACAGGACGGCGCCGATCCCGGCAAGCTCCGGGTCGTCCAGGATCATGCGGGTGAACACACCCTCGGTGATCACCTCGATGCGCGTTCGCGGCCCGGACCTCGTGGCCATCCGCGCGCGCAATCCGACGCGCTCGCCGACGGCCTCCGACAGGGAGCGCGCCATGCGTTCGGCGGCAGCACGCGCGGCGATCCGGCGCGGCTCCAGCACCAGGATCTTGGCGCGCCCGAGCCAGCCTTCCGCCAGCAAGGCCAGCGGCACGCGCGTCGTCTTGCCGGCGCCGGGCGGCGCCACGAGGACCGCCGAGGTGCCGGCGGCCAAGGCGTCACGCAGCTCGTCGAGGACGGCGTCGATCGGCAGCGGCGGGGCGAGCTTCATGGCGGCTGTATCAGGGCCGGACGGCCGTTGCGCAAGCCCTATCGCCGACCGCAATCCCGGTCCAGGGCGGTGACTCTGACAGAGCGGCATCCCCTGTCATCCCGGTGCTTGTCACCGGGATCCAGCCAACTGCTTGCTCCGGCGTTTCCTTTGCGCTGGATCCCGGCAACAAGTGCCGGGATGACAAAGACGCCAGCTCTCACGCAAAACGCCACCAGACGAGCTGCCAACGTAGGCCGGTCCAGTCGTTGGCGCTGGTGCGACCGGCGCGGCTCGTGGATACTCGTCCCGTCACCTGCAAGCCATCGGTCCATATGATATGCGCTTCACGCCCGCACCGCACACGACCCAGAACTGGCACATAGAGAAGCCCGCGGCGTCGGGTAGGCGCGGCATGGTGGTGGCGCAGTCGAGGAATGCGGCCGAGGCCGGCGTCGCCGTGCTGGATGCTGGCGGCAACGCGATCGACGCCGCAGTCGCAACCGCGCTGGCGCTTGCGGCGGTCGAGCCGTGGAACTCCGGCCTCGGCGGCATCGGCCATGCCGTCGTGCATCGCGCCGGCCAGGCCGGCGCCGAGGTGGTGGATTTCGGTCCGACGGCTCCGGCCAGGCTCGATGCGACGCGCTTCAAGCTCACCGGCAGGGTCGCGACCGACCTGTTCGCCTGGCCCGAGGTGGAGGGCGACGTCAACATTCACGGACCGCTGTCCTTCGTGATCCCGTCGGCGGCGGCCGGCTACGCCGAGATGCACGCCCGCTGGGGTCGCCTGCCGCTGGCCGAGATCGCAACGCCGGCCATCGCGCTGGCTCGCCGCGGCCTGCCGCAGGACTGGTACACGACGCTGAAGGTCGCCAATTCCGCCTCCATTCTGCGCGTATACCCGGAAAGCGCCCGCGTCTATCTGCGCGACGGCCTGCCGCCGGTGCCGCCCTATCAGGGTGCCTTGGGCTACTTCCGGCTCGGCAGACTGGCCGAGACGCTGGAGCGGCTGGCACACGCCGGCTGGCGCGATCTCTACGAGGGTGAGATCGCCGCCAGCATCGTGGCCGATGTTGCCGCCATGGGCGGCGTGCTGTCGGCGGAGGATTTGCGCAGATGCAGGGCGCGCGTCGCGCCGGCCAGCGAAGGTCCGTGGTGCGCGGGTACGCTGCAGGCGTCCGGCCCGCTGACCGCGGCGCCGACGGCCATGGACGTGCTCCGGCAGATGGCCGACGTGCCCTTCGGCCCAAGACCCGACGCAGCGTGGTACGTGGCGCTGGCGCGCGCCCTGAAGGCGGCCTACGCCCAGCGCCTCGCCGCGCTCGGCGATGCCGAGCCGCCGGCGGCGGACAGCTGCACCACGCACCTCTCCGTGTGCGACGAGGAGGGCACCATGGTCGCCATGACGGCGACGCTGCTCTCCTCCATGGGAAGCCGTGTCGTGCTGCCAGGCACCGGCATCCTGATGAACAACGGCATGATGTGGTTCGATCCGCGCCCCGGCCAGCCGAACTCCATGGCGCCGGGCAAGCGGCCGCTCACCAATATGCTCCCCGTCATCCTCCACGACGGCGGCGGACAGCCCCGGATGGCGGCGGGCGCGTCCGGCGGCCGACGCATCATGGCGGCGGTGCTGCAGCTCACCGCCTTCGCCGGCGGATTCGGCATGACCCCGGCGGCGGCGGCGCACCAGCCGCGCATCGACGTGTCCGATCCCCACAAGGTGACCGCCGATCCCCGGCTGGACCCGGACATCCTGCGCGCGTTGCAGGCCGACGGTCCGACCGAGGTCGTGGACCACGGCGTGCTGCCGATCAACTTCGCGTGCCCCAATCTGGTGGTGCAGGAGAACGGCGTCCGTGTCGGCATCAGCGACGCCGCCTCGCCGTGGTCGGCGGCCGTGGCCCAGGCTTGAGCCGCTGCGTTGCCTGCCACAGGATGCGCGACGATCATCGGTAAAAGCCGCTCACCGGCTGCGCCGACCCTCGATGACGACACGGAGCGAGCCGCAGCGTCCCCTCCCCCCTTGTGGGGGAGGGACAGGGTGGAGGGGATCGCAGAACATCGAAGGTCTGGAGTCCCCCCACCCCTAACCCCTCCCCACAAGGGGCCCACAAGGGGGAGGGGAATCCGGTTGACGCTTGCCTGTCGGTCAACAACCAAACTCCCGTCCCCAGCGGGATAGGATTAGCTTCCTATCAGCAGTCTCGTCGAGGGCTGCGGGTGTGCTACTGCTCATCCTCCATGCCACTGCCGGGGCGCTGCCCCCTCGCACGAGGTACACGTGAACTATCGACCGGAGCTCTACGACGCGGTAACGGCTGCTGCGTTCCAAGGCGACGTAGACTGGTATCGTCGCAAGGCCCAGACGTGCGGCGGGCCGGTTCTTGAGCTCGGAGCGGGGACCGGGCGCATCACGCTCGCAATCGCCGAGGCCGGCATTCCCGTTCACGCGCTGGATGCGAGCGAGGCCATGCTCGGCGCCCTGCGGAGCAAGCTCGCCGGCTATCCCCAGCAGGCTCGGGATCGCGTCGTCATCGTGCAGGGCGACATGCGGACCTTCGACCTCGCTGAGCGCTTCGCCCTGGTGATCGCCCCATATCGGGCGTTCCTGCACAACATCACCGAGGAGGATCGCCTTGCCTGCCTCGACCGGGTGCGGCGGCACCTGCTGCCCGACGGACACTTCGCGTTCAACGTCTTTTATCCGTCGCTCGAATACATGGCGCAGCACGCCGGACCTCTGGCGGGCGTGTGGCGGTGGGCGGGCACCTACGATCTGCCCGCCGGGGGCTGTGTCGTCCGTTCCGAGGCCAACCGGTACGATACCGTCCGGCAAGTCGTGCATTCGCAGCATCGCTATGAGGAGTACGCAGCGGACGGGACGCTCACCCGCACCTCGCTCAATCGCCTCGATCTGGCGTACCTGTATCCGGCCGACATCCGGCGCCTGCTTGCGCAAGCCGGCTTTGGCGAGGTCAGGATCGCCGGCGGGTTTGCCGGCGGTGAGGTGCGACGCGAAGCGGACGAGCTCGTCGTCGACGCGTGGTAGGCGCGGTGCGAGCTTGGTGCGCTTGGCCCTTGAGACGGAGGCTGCTTAAGACGCAATGCCCGCCTTTGACAACGCCGTCCTGTCGAGGCTCCGCGCCGATCCCGCGTTCGCCCCGCTGCGCCGCTCACTCGATGTCTACTACGGCAACCCCGCGCGCGATCGGGCGATGGATGAACTGTATGCGCGCTTTGTGCCGGCGGGGGCCCTGGCGTTCGATCTCGGCTCGCATGTGGGCGACCGCGTCGGCAGCTTCCGGCGGCTTGGGGCGCGCGTGGTGGCGCTGGAGCCGCAGCCCCTGTGCGCGCGGGCGATCCGTGCGCTCTACAACGACGACCCCCGGGTGACCCTGGTCGAGGCGGCGTGCAGCGACCGGCCGGGGCGCCTCACGCTCCGCGTCAACACCGCCAACCCAACGGTGTCCACGGCCTCGGCCGACTTCATCGGCGCCGCCGACGGGGCCGGAGGCTGGGAGGACCAGGTCTGGGATGGCGAGATCGAGGTGGCGTCCACGACGCTCGATGCGCTGATCGCCCAATTCGGGGTGCCGGCGTTCGCCAAGATCGATGTCGAGGGCTTCGAGGACGTCGTGCTGGCCGGGCTCTCGCAGAGGCTGCCGGCGCTGTCGTTCGAATTCACCACCATTCAGCGCGACGTGGCCTTGCGGTGCCTCGACCGGCTGGCATCGCTGGGTGCCTACGGCTTCGACATCGCGCTCGGGGAGAGCCAGGTCCTCACCTTCAACCGCTGGCTCTCCAAGGCCGAGATGGCGGCCCACATCGCCGCCCTGCCCCACGCCGCCAACTCGGGCGATGTGTATTGTCTGGCGCAGGGTGGCTGACACCAAGCGGAGCCGCGTGAACCGGCCGGCGGCACGCTTAGAGGCCGCCACCGGCAAATCATGGTGTGGGGCCGTATGGACAATGCCGGGTGGTACATATCATCGAGGTTTTCTTTTCGCCTAGGCCGCTTTCCGGTTGATATGAGGGGAAACGGCTCGCACGTACCACCGACCTCGCGGTCATAGAACGCACGCCTCCCACTTGCGTCATCCCGGCGCCGCGGGCGCCCGTCAGGGCGCTCGCACCATGCACCTCAGGACAGCGCGCGCCTCTCATGTCGTGCCCACGCTGAACGGCGGCGGGCGACGTGGACAATCACACGCTATAGAAGCCTCGACGAAATGAAACGCGATGAGTACAGATATTGGACCCGCCGCCCCGGGCACGAGCGCCCAGCGGCCGGGGC
>JBAPMW010000722.1:0-3317 GCA_049278815.1 Hyphomicrobiaceae bacterium | reverse complement strand
TTCGACCACCTTGCCGATCTTCTCGAGATCGAAGGTGCCAACCCGTTCCGCGTGCGCGCCTATCGCAGCGCCGCGCGCACGATCGAGGACCTGCCGCACAGCGTTGCCGACATGCTCGCAAAGGGCGAGGACCTCGCCGAGCTGCCGGGCATCGGCGAGGACCTCGCCGCCAAGATCGCGGCGTTCGTGGAGACGAAGCATCTGCCTCTGCTGGAGGAGGTCAAGCGTCGCACGCCGGCCGGCCTCGTCGAGCTGACCGCCATACCCGGCATCGGACCGAAGCGCGCCAAGGTCCTCTTCGACAAGCTCAAGATCCGCTCCGTCGCCGACCTGAAGAAGGCCGCGGCCGCCGGCAAGCTGCACGGCCTTGCGGGCTTCGGCACCAAGAGCGAGCTCAAGCTCATCGGCGAGCTCAAGCACAAGCGGGAGGTCCAGCCGCGGTTCCGGCTCGATGCCGCGGAGGATTTCGCCGAGCCGTTGCTCCAACACCTGAAACGCAGCAAGGGCGTGAGGCACGCCGTGATCGCCGGCAGCTACCGGCGGCGCAAGGAGACCGTCGGCGACCTCGACATCCTTGTTGCCGCCGACAAGGGCTCCGACGTGATGGAGCGGTTCATCGGCTACGACGAGGTGGCCGAGGTCGTTGCCCACGGCGACACCCGCTCGACCGTCCTGCTGCGCTCCGGATTGCAGGTCGACTTGAGGGTTGTGCCGGAAGAGAGCTATGGGGCGGCGCTGCACTACTTCACCGGCTCGAAGGCCCACAACATCGCCGTGCGCAAGCTGGGCGTCGCGCGCGGTCTCAAGATCAACGAGTACGGCGTGTTCCGGGGCACGCGGCGCATCGCCGGCGCCAGCGAGGAAAGTGTCTTTGATCAGGTTTCCCTACCCTTCATTGCGCCGGAGCTGCGCGAGGACCGGGGCGAGATCGAGGCAGCCGCGGTCGGGAGGCTGCCCAAGCTCGTACGCCTTGAGGACTTGCGCGGCGATCTGCATGCCCACACCACGGCGTCGGACGGAAAGAGCTCGCTTGCCGAGATGGCCGAGGCGGCGCAAGCCTTGGGCTACGAGTACCTCGCCATCACCGACCACAGCCGGCACGCCACCGTCGCCCGCGGGCTTGACCCGCGGCGCCTGGCCCGGCAGATCAAGGCGATCGACAAGCTCAACGCCAGGCTCAAGGGCATCCAGATCCTGAAAGCCTGCGAGGTCGACATCCTCGCCGACGGCACACTCGATCTGCCCGATGCCATCCTGGCCGACCTCGACCTCAGGGTGTGCGCCATCCACTACAAGTTCGATCTCAGCGAGACGGAGCAGACCGAGCGCGTCATCCGCGCCATGGACAATCCCTACTTCAACATCCTTGCCCATCCCACCGGCCGCCTGCTCGGCGAACGGGACGCCTATCCGATCGATCTCGAGCGCATTCTCAAGGCCGCGAAACAGCGCGGCTGCGCGATCGAGCTGAATGCGCATCCCACGCGTCTGGACATCGATGATCACGTCTGCCGGCTCGCCAAGGAAATGAGTGTGAAGGTCGCGATCGGCACAGATGCGCACTCGACCGACGGCCTTCGATTCATGAAATACGGGGTCGGCCAAGCCCGGCGTGGCTGGCTCGGAACTGGCGACATTCTGAACACGCGGCCCTGGCCGGAGCTTCGCAAGGTCCTGAAACGCTCTTGAAGGTGGAGGAGAGGACGCCATGATCACCCTGGAAGACTGCATTGCATTCTGCGGCTTGACCGAGGAAGAGGTGCTGGCCATCGCCGAGCATGAGCACAGGCCGGAAATCGTCGCCTGCGCCTTTGCCGAATACCTGCTCAACCAGGAGCATGGACCCGAGAAGATTCGCGACATGATTGTGGATGACGTGCGCGCGGCGCAGGCGCGCGGCGACGCCAAGCACGTGCGCACCCTGCTGCACGTGCTGCATCATTTCCTCAAGGCTCATCCTCAAGCGCTGCCGCCCCAATGGGGCCGCGCGGCTCCTGGCAGCAGGTCACAGGTAGGATGAAGGGGACGCGAGAGCGTAAGCGCAGCCGTCAGATCAGCGCCCAAAGACGCTCCCCGTTTGACCTGGGTCAACGCCGGCACTTGCAGGAAGGCGGAGCCTGTCCGCGCATCTGCGGGTCACCCCATGACCCACCAGCGTGGAGGGCGTTACATGGCCACGCTTAACACACAACTGAAGGCGAACAGTGTCACCATCGGCCACAAGCGCCTTGAGAGCGATGTGGTCCTGCCGCGCAAGGCGAAAGGTCTCGTCATCTTCGCGCACGGCAGCGGCTCGAGCCGCTTCAGTCCACGCAACACGCACGTGGCGCACGAGTTGGAGGTGCGGGGACTCGGTACGCTGCTCCTAGATCTCTTAACCGAGCGCGAGGCCTATGACCGGCGCAACGTCTTCGACATCCCGCTGCTGGCGGGGAGGATGGTCGAGGCCGTGCGCTTTGCGCGCTCGGACCCCGAGCTCTCCAGCCTTCCCATCGGCCTATTCGGTGCCAGCACGGGTGCAGCTGCGGCCCTCGTCGCTGCCGCGCAGCTGCCGCAGGAGGTTGCCGCCGTGGTCTCGCGCGGCGGACGGCCGGACTTGGCCGACACAGCGCTCAAGCAGGTGCGCGCCGCGACCCTGTTGATCGTCGGGGGCGCCGACTACGGCGTGATCGAGCTCAACCGGGATGCTTTCGACGTGCTTACCTGCGAGAAGCGGCTGGAGATCGTTCCCGGCGCGACCCACCTGTTCGAGGAGCCGGGCACTCTCGATAAGGTCGTGGATCTTGCCGCGCAGTGGTTCAACACGCATTTCCAGGTGGCCAAGACATGAAGGGATTGAAGGCATTTGCGAGCCGACAGGCCGCCGGCCGTGCGCTTGCCGGTGAGCTGACAAAGAAGCATCTCGTCGCCCCGGTCGTGCTGGCCCTCCCCAGGGGCGGCGTTCCGGTGGCCGTCGAGATCGCCAGGGTCCTCAAGGCGCCGCTCGATCTAGTGCTCGTGCGCAAGATCGGCGTGCCGTATCAGCCGGAGCTGGCGGCTGCCGCCGTGGTCGATGGCGGTCAACCCGAGATCGTCATCAACGAGGACGTCATCAGCCTGGCCGGGCTCGACCGGGACTATATCGACCAGGAGGCGAAGCGCGAGCTGGCCGAGATCGAGCGGCGGCGCCAGGTCTATCTTGGGGGCCGGGCGCGGGTGCCGCTGGAGGGGCGGACCCTGATCGTGGTCGACGACGGCATCGCGACCGGGGCCAGCATACGCGCGGCGCTCAAGGCGCTCAGGCGCCGGGGACCCAAGGCGCTGATCCTTGCCGTGCC
>JBAPMW010000721.1:0-13173 GCA_049278815.1 Hyphomicrobiaceae bacterium | reverse complement strand
CCCTATGTGAGCGAATGCAGATATAATCTAACCGACGTCGGACATCGTGTTGGGCGTTGCTGTTCCGCAGGCAGGTCGGCGACATCTCTCGACACGCGCTGTTGACGTGACCGGATGCTGCATGACCTTTCCTGCCCCCCGATGGCAAGACGCCCGGCTGATGGGCCGGGCTTCTGCATAGGTCTCGCAATGACGAGAGCCCCTACTCCACGTCCTTCCGCCGCGGCACGCTGGGCACGGCACCGGGCCTGGGAGAGCGCTCCTTCTTGTCCTTGGGCGCGGAGAGGGCCTTGCGGGGCGCGGCCTCGACGAGGGCGGGGGCGTCGCTGTCCTCATCCTCGTCGTCGTCGTCATCGTCGCTGTCGGCGCCCTTGGTCTTGGGCTTGGGCTCGGCGGGGAAGTACTCGAAGGCGAGCCCCTTGTCCTCGCCGTCGCCGGCCACCGTCACCTTGACGGCGCCGCCGTGCTCCAGCTTGCCGAACAGCAGCTCGTCGGCCAGCGGCTTCTTGATGTGCTCCTGGATGACGCGGGCGAGCGGCCGGGCGCCGAACCGCTCGTCGTAGCCCTTGTCGGCCAGCCACTTGGCCGCATCCTCGCCAAGCTCGATGGTGACGCCGCGGTCTGCGAGCTGTGCCTCCATCTGGAACACGAACTTCTCGACCACCTTGAGGATGATCTCGATCGGCAGCCCGGAGAACGGGATCACCGCGTCGAGCCGGTTGCGGAACTCCGGCGTGAACAGCCGGTTGATGGCCTCCGTGTCGTCGCCGGTGCGCTTGGTTGAGCCGAAGCCGATGGCGGGCCTGGCCATGTCGGACGCGCCGGCGTTGGTGGTCATGATCAGGACGACGTTGCGGAAGTCCACCTTCTTGCCGTTGTGGTCGGTGAGCTTGCCGTGGTCCATCACCTGCAACAGGATGTTGAACAGGTCCGGGTGGGCCTTCTCGATCTCGTCGAGCAACAGCACCGCGTGCGGGTGCTGGTCGATGCCGTCGGTCAGGAGCCCGCCCTGGTCGAAGCCGACGTAGCCCGGCGGCGCGCCGATCAGGCGCGAGACGGTGTGCTTCTCCATGTACTCCGACATGTCGAAGCGCAAGAGCTCCACGCCCATGAGGGACGCGAGCTGCTTGGCCACCTCGGTCTTGCCGACGCCGGTGGGCCCTGAGAACAGGTAGCAGCCGATCGGCTTCTCGGGCTCGCGCAGGCCGGCGCGGGAGAGCTTGATGGAGCTGGCCAGCGCCTCGATCGCCCTGTCCTGGCCGAACACCAGGCGCTTCAGGTCCTTATCGATGGCTGCCAGCACCTCGGCGTCGGACTTGGAGATGGTCTTGGGCGGGATGCGGGCCATGGTGGCGACCGTGGCCTCCACCTCGCGCACGCCGATCTTCTTTTTGCGCTTGGCCTCCGGCACCAGCATCTGCGAGGCGCCCGTCTCGTCGATCACGTCGATGGCCTTGTCGGGCAGCTTGCGGTCGTTGATGTATTTGGCCGACAGCTCGACCGCCGCCTTCACGGCATCGTTCGTGTACTTGAGCTTGTGATACTCCTCGAAGTAGGGCTTGAGACCTTTCAGGATCTCGATGGAGTCCTCGATCGAAGGCTCCTTGATGTCGATCTTCTGGAAGCGCCGCACCAAGGCACGGTCCTTCTCGAAGTGCTGCCGGTACTCCTTGTAGGTGGTGGAGCCGACGCAGCGCAGCGTGCCCGACTGCAGGGCAGGCTTGAGCAGGTTGGAGGCATCCATGGCGCCGCCCGAGGTGGCGCCGGCGCCGATGACGGTGTGGATCTCGTCGATGAAGAGGATCGCGCCCGGATAGTTCTCGATCTCCTTCATCACCGCCTTGAGGCGCTCCTCGAAGTCGCCGCGGTAGCGGGTGCCCGCCAGCAGCGCGCCCATGTCGAGGGCGAAGATGGTGGCGCTGCGCAGCACCTCCGGCACCTCGCCATTGATGATCTTGCGCGCGAGTCCCTCGGCGATGGCGGTCTTGCCGACGCCCGGATCGCCCACGAACAGCGGGTTGTTCTTCTGGCGGCGGCACAGCACCTGGATGGTGCGCATCACCTCGGGCTCGCGGCCGATCAGCGGGTCGATGCGGCCGACCTTGGCCTTCTTGTTGAGGTTGACGCAGTAGGTGTTGAGCGCGTCCTGCGGCTGCTTCTTGCCGTCCTCGCGGCCCTCCCCGTTCTGGTCCTCCTCCACCCCGCGCACGTGCTTGGGATCGGACATCCCGGGCCGCTTGGCGATGCCGTGGGAGATATACTGCACCGCCTCGAAGCGGGTCATCTCCTGCTCCTGGAGGAAGAAGGCGGCGTGGCTCTCGCGCTCGGCGAAGATGGCGACCAGCACGTTGGCGCCCGTCACCTCCTCGCGTCCCGACGATTGCACGTGCACCACCGCGCGGTGCACCACCCGTTGGAAGCCGGTTGTGGGCTGGGCCTCTGTGGAGCCCTTCACGTAGAGGCTGCCGAGCTCGTTATCGAGGTACTCGGTGATGCGCTTGCGCAGCGAATCGAAGTCCACCAGGCAGGCTTTCATCACCGCCGCGGCATCGCGGTCGTCCAGCAACGCCAGCAGCAGATGCTCCAGCGTGGCATACTCGTGGTTACGCTCGTTGGCGTACTCCAGCGCGCGATGCAGCGACGCTTCCAGGCTTTGCGAGAAGGCGGGCACGGCTCTGCGCTACTCCTTTTCCATCGTACACTGCAGCGGATGCTGGTGCTGACGCGAGAAGTCCATCACCTGGGCAACCTTGGTCTCGGCGACCTCGTAGGTATAGACGCCGCACACCCCGACGCCCTTGTGATGCACATGAAGCATGATGCGCATGGCATCTTCACGGCCTTTATTGAAGAACCGCTCCAGCACGAGCACGACGAACTCCATGGGCGTGTAGTCGTCGTTCAGAAGCAGCACCTTGTAGAGGCTCGGCTTCTTGGTCTTGGGGCGCGTCTTGGTGATGAGGCCCGTCTTGCCCTCATCCTCGCCCCTCGAGCCGTTTGAACCGTTCCTGCCCGCCATCTCAGAAGCCCGCTCCCGACCGTACCTGCCAAATCGACTCCATCTTACCGACAGGGCGGCCCCTTTCGCAAACCCCGGTCGAGAACGATGCAAATGCGGGGCCGATGATCCTTCGCTGGTGTAGACCCTGCGCATCACCCATGGCCCCGCTCCGCCGCCTCAGACCGGTGGCGCACCTGCCGCTATATGGTGAACGAGGCGGGCGAATGCGACAAGAAAGGCCGGGTCCCACGCGAGACGCGTGTGAGACCCGGCCTTTGCCTTTGATGGCCGGCCGTGCGTGTGTGCGGTAGGCGCCGCGCTCAGCGCGCGCCCTGAAGCACCCTCTCGACCGGCTTGTAGGCCTCCTTGGCGAGCTCGGCATAGAGGCCGCCGAGCTTGGAGACCTGGTGCATGTAGTTGTCGTAGGCGCGCTTGGCGTAGCCGGTCTGGATCTCGACCGCCTGCTCGATGGACTTGGCCGCCAGGAGCTTCTCCACCGTGGCGGTGCCCTCCTCGAATGACCGCTTGGTATAATCGGTCATCTCGGCGGCGATGGTCTGCCAGCCCTTGCTCCACTCGCCGACCATCTTCATGGCGGTGTCGACATTTTGCTGGCCGAGCTTCTGGAAATCCTCGTAATTCTTGATCATCGGTCGTGGATCCTGGCGTGACAGTCGGTTGTGCGGGGACGCGCCGTCGGAAGAACCGCGCGACGCCTGCAATATATGCACCGCACAAAAACTGTCAAGCATCACGCTGCATTGCAGCATTAACCTTGACGAGACCCCTCCTACCTGGTCAATTTTTGCTTAACCTATAGGGGGTTAACCTGCCGTCGAGGCGACGCAGAAAGGCCGCAACGCAGGGACAGCGCCTCAAAGTCGCCCCAAAGAAGCGGACAAGGCCAAGTTTGGGGGCCAAGATTGGGGGCCAAGATCGGGGACCAAGATTCGGGGTGCTCCCAGCCTCACACGGGAGCGACGGGCGCCGGCCACCGCACGAGCTGGGAAGAGGGAATGGCTTTCAAACTGTGTCGACGCCTGCTGCGGCGGCGCTCCGGCCTGTGGCGCCGACTGGCGGCCGCCGTGCTGGCGATGGTCTTTGCCCTGCAACCTTTTCTCGCCCAGGCCGAGGAGGTGGCGCGGCGGGCCGTCCTGGTTGTGGACGTCAATACCGGCCGCACCCTCTACCAGAGCGGTGCCGACGCGCTGCGCTATCCGGCCTCGCTCACCAAGCTGATGACGCTCTATCTGCTGTTCGAGCTGCTCGAGCAGGGGCGGCTGTCGCTCTCCAGCAAGATCAGGTTCTCCGCCAAGGCGGCGGCGGTGCAGCCGTCCAGGCTGGAGGTGGAGGAGGGCACCGAGATCACCGTCGGTGACGCCATCAAGGCGCTGATCGTCAAGTCGGCCAACGACGTGGCCATCGCCGTGGCCGAGCGAATCGCCGGCAGCGAGGAGCGCTTCGCCGAGCTCATGAACCGCAAGGCGGCGGAGCTTGGCATGAAGCGCACCGAGTTCCGCAATGCTTCCGGCCTGCCCCACCCCGAGCAGGTGACCACCGCGCGCGACATGATCACCCTGGCGCTCAACCTTCACGACCGGTTCCCCAGTTACTACCCGCTGTTCGCCACCCGCACCTTTACCTGGGGCGGCGACACCTACCGCAACCACAATGCGCTGCTTTTCCGCTACAAGGGACTGGAGGGCCTGAAGACCGGCTACATCCGCGCCTCAGGCTTCAACCTGGTGGCCGCGGCGCGGCGCGGCAAGAAGCGCGTGCTCGTGGCCTATTTCGGCGGCAAGACCGCCGCGCTGCGTAACGCGGCCGTGCGCGCGCATCTCGACGCCGGCTTCGCCAAGGCCTCCGCGGTCAAGACGCGCCAGCCGGCACCCCTGGCGGCTGCCAAGGCCAAGGACGTCTCCGTCGCGGTGATCTCGCCGCCGCCCGCAAAGCGGGCATCGGCCGACGGCGGCATCGAGATCGCGCGCGTGCGCCCCGTTCGCGCCGGCGTCCCGGAGGCGAAGGCGAGCGCCAAGGCGGACGCACTGCGCCCTGGCGCCGGCTCCGAGGATGACGATGCCCCGGCATCCACCAGCGGGCCCAAGGCCGGGGCCAAGGGCGTCTTCCATGTCCAGGTCGGCGCCTTCCACACCAAGGACGAGGCGGAGCGGCAGCTGGCCTCGGTGGGCGCACGCGCCGGCTCCATCCTCGGCGAGCATGCCGCCTACATGAGCCAGGTGAAGCGCGGCGACAAGGTCTTCTTTCGCGCCCGCTACGTCGGCTTCGAGGCCAGGGGCGCGGCCACGGGCGTGTGCAGCGAGCTGAAGCAGATGGAGATCGATTGCCTGGTTATGAAGGCGGAGTAGGTGAGATGGTGAGTATCGGTTGGTATGCGCGGCGGCGTCGATTCACACCTCGGTCGTGGACACCGTCGCCTCTGCTAGACGAGTGTGAGCGGATCAGCAAGATGCTTCGCTCAATGATCCGGTCGTTGGAAACCCGCAGCTGAATGCTTGTTGCAACCCAAACTCACCATCTTACCAACTCACCACTCACCCAAGATGACCCAACAATGGCTTACCACCCTCGGCATCGCCCTCGACTTCGCGGGCTTCATGCTGCTGCTCCGTGAGTGGTGGCTCGCGTTCTTCAATGAGGGGCGGCAGATGGAGCTGGCCGAGCGGCTCGACCGCATGCGCGCGGTGCGCACGCTGCGGCCGCGCGCGCCGGGCGAGCGCAATCCCTTCGAGCAGCTGGAGCGCGTGCAGGATGAGAGCGCCATCCGCACCGCCCGCACCGAGCACCGCAATGCCCTGGCCGCGCGCCGGGGTGTGTTCCTGCTCGCCACGATGCTGATCGTGACGGGCTTCGTCCTCCAGATCGTGGGCGCGTGGCCCGGTTGCTGCCCGCCCTGGGTCGCTCCGCAACCGTGAACGGTCCAGATCCCTCGGTCTGCACCCGGTGAGGTGGCGAGTGGGAGTGGTGAGATGCTCCCGAGGGCCGGTCCGCAACCCGTGCTGCCGGGCGGCGGATGCAGCCTGAAATCTCACCACTCCCGATCTCACGATCTCAATACTCGTCGATGCAGGCGTAGTAGCGCTCCCACCAATAGGGGCTGCCGGTGCGGAGAGCCCGGCGCCGCAGCCAACCGCACTCGCTGTAGTAGGTGCTGCCATAATAAATGGCGGGTGGGAGCACGTAGATGTGCCGGTGGCGGCGGTAGTGCCGGTAACCGGAATGGCCGTGGGATTTAAAGCGCGGACCGCTGCGGTAGCGTGGGCCGCTGGAGGACCGGCCGTGGAAACTCTTACCGAACGAGCCTCTGGCGCCGTGGCCGCCGCGCCGGGCATCGGCGGGGCTGAAGACCGCCGACAGGATCAGCACGGCGAGCGCGGCGCAGCCGAGCGCCAGCAACTTCCTCGTCATGGGCGTCTCTCCCTTCTTGCATCCCCCCGTGCCCACTCGAGCCTCAGCATGGGCCAAGGCCAGCGCCGGCGTCAAAGCCTGCTGACGCATAGCCGCTATTCGTCGGGTGACAGATGCCGCCAAAAGCCTGCCATCTCGGGGGGATATTGAGAGCGAGTGGGGGACAATGGCCATGGGACTCGCGCCGCCTTCAGCGAATCGGGCTATGGCAAATCCGTCCCTCGGAAGGAGGAAATCAGCGTCATGCCCACCCGATACGAGTACGACCTTGACAGCAAAAGCCAGTGGCGCTGGATCGCGATCGGTGCCAACGGGGCGACGGTGGCCGTCTCGCCCGTGGGCTATGCCAGCCTGCAGGACTGCATGCATGCCGTCGGTCTGATGCATGTGCCCGGCAATCTGGCGGTGGTGGCGGCGAGCGCCAGCGCCGCGGCAGCCCTCGACCCGCCGGAGCGGTCCCTCTCCCGTCTGCAGCTGCACCGGCGCCACTAGCCGCCTGCCGCCGCAGGCCTCCCCCTTGGCTTTCGCACGGCATCGCACTATGGTGCGCGCCGCCGGCCCAAGTGCCCGGCTCCCGTCGGGGCTGTGCCGCCTTAGCTCAGCTGGTTAGAGCGCTAGATTGTGGATCTAGAGGTCCCCCGTTCGAGCCGGGGAGGCGGTACCAAGCTTTTGAGGCCGTAGCGACGGGCACCCACGGGAACCTCAGGCAGGGTCTCGGACACAGCCCGGTTGAAAGGACACGTGCTCAGCCGTCGCCGCGCCCGGCCGACGCGGCTGAACCTGCTCAAATGCCGGATCTGGGATTTGGGTTGATAAGGAGGCCGGACTTGAAGACAGCGCTCCTCACCTCGGCCGTCTTGCTCGGGGCCGCTCTCATGCTCTCGGCCTGCCAGGGCGCATCCGGCGATCCGGAAAAGTACCGGCGCGACCACGACAGATATATGCGTACCCTGGAGCCGAAGACCGGCAGCCCGGACTTGTGACGCCGATCCTCAGCCCTGCAGGGCCGTCCACATGGCCCGGTCGCGCTCGGCCGTCCAGATGCGTGGGGTGTCGATGCCCTGCGCCTCGTCGTAGGCGCGGGCGACGTTGAACGGTTGGCAGTGCTCGAAGATGGGCCAGCTGCCGTACCTGGAACGCATGGCCTCGGTGGCGGCGTCGAAGCACTCCTTCAGCGCCGCCCCGCGCGCCACCCCGCGCTGCACGGGCTCGTAGAGATCGCGCAGGAACTGGCCTGTGAGCGCGATTCCTTCGGCCACCTGGTCAGCCCCGACCAGCGCCTCGCCGCGCCCAGGCACCAGCGCCTCGGCCTTGAAGGCGCCGAGCCGCGCCAGCGTGCCGGGCCAGTTGGTGAAATGCGCGTCCCCGCAGTAGCAGGCCGACTTGTACTCGACGATGTCGCCGGAGAGCACGACGTTGGCATCCGGCACGTAGGCGACGATGTCGCCCGCCGTGTGGGCGCGTCCGAGGTGCATCAGCTCCACCCGGCGCTTGCCGAGGTAGAGGGTGAGATTGCGCTTGAAGGTGACGGTGGGCCAGGTCAGCCCCGGTATGGCCTCGGCGCCGCGGAAGAGGCGCGGGAAGCGGCCGTACTCGGAGTCCCAGTCCTCCTGCCCGCGCTCGGCGATCATGGCGCGGCAGGTGCCGGAGGCGATGATCTCCTGCGGCCGATAGGCCGAGGCGCCCAGCACCCGCACCGCATGGTAGTGCGACAGCACGACGTACTTGATGGGCTTGTCCGTCACCTGGCGCACGCGCTCGATCACCTGGCCCGCCAGCGCCGGCGTCGCCTGCGCATCGACCACGATCACCCCGTCGTCACCCACGATCACGCCGCTGTTGGGATCGCCCTCGGCCGTGAAGGCATAGAGGTTCCGGCCGATCTCCTTGAAAGTGATCTGCTTCTCGGCGAGATCGCCGGCCGAAGCGAAGGTCGTCTTCGTCATGCCTGTTGCTCCTTGGGGTTTCCTTTGGGGCCTTGTCGGCTTTCACTCCTGACGGCTCGCCGCGGCATAGCCGGGCCGCGCGAGATTCCGCCACTTTGGCGTCCTCCGGCGCTCCTGGCCTGCGCGGGAGGCCCGGCATAAGCGGGCCGGAGACGCAGGACGACAAGTTGGCGCCTTTCACGTCCGCGTCATCTCGGGTAAGCTTAAGCGAAAAGCCTGCTTCGGGGAGAGACTGCACGTGCGCCGTAGAGTGTTGCACCGCAGAGCGTTCTTGCGCACGGGCGCGGCCGTCGCTTTTTCCAGCCCCGTTGTCGCAACTCCGGCCATCGCCCAGTCGGCGCCGGAGGTGCGGTGGCGGATGAGCTCAAGCTTCTCGAAGTCGCAGGAGACGCTGTTCGGCGCCGGACAGCAGCTCTGCCGCTTCGTGGCCCAGGCCACCGACGACAAGTTCCAGATCCAGGCCAATGCCGCGGGCGAGCTCGCCACCAGACGACAGGCGCTCGATGTGGTGAGAAGCGGTGCCGTCGAGTGCGCGCATACGCCGCTCTCCTTTCATGCCGCCAGGGACATGACGCTCGGCCTCGGCACCGGGCTGCCGTTCGGCCTCAACGCACGCCAGCAGCTGTCGTGGTGGCTGCTCGGCGGCGGCGCCGATATCGTCAACACCGCGCTGAGGCCGCTCGGCGCCTACGGCATTCCGGCCGGCATCATCGGGGCGCAGATGGGGGGCTGGTTCAAGAAGCAGATCAACGCCCTTGAGGACCTCAAGGGCCTGCGCTTCCGCATCAGCGGCCTCGGCGCCCCGATCTTTGGCAGGATCGGCGCGGTGCCCGTCGACATGCCGCACGCCGACGTGCGGGCAGCGCTGGAGAGCAACGGCCTCGATGGTGCCGAGTTCCTGTGCCCGCATGACGACGAGCGGCTGGGGCTCGTCAGGGCTGCGAGCTACAACTATGGCCCATGCTGGTGGGACAGTGCGGGCATGGTGCACCTGGTCGTCAATCTGGAAAAGTGGGACGCGCTGCCTCCCGCCTATCGCGCCGTGCTCGCGCGCGCCTGCGACGCGGTGAGCATGCACATGCTCGCCAAGCACGACTGGATCAACCCGCCCGCGTTGAGGCGTCTGGTCTCGGCCGGTGCCGTGATCCGGCAGTTCCCGCAATCTGTGCTGGAGGCCTGCCACCGCGCCAGCGACGAGCATTTCGGCAAGATCGCAGCCAAGGACCCCCAATTCAAGAGGGGCTTGGAGTCCACCACGGCCTTCCTCAAGGAGCACCTGCAATGGCTGCAGGTCTCCGGCCAAGCCTTCGACGCCTTCCAGATCGCCATCAACAGCCGCGCGTGAGGACGCGCGCTGCCGAACGTTCTCCCGGAGACGGTGCTGTCGCTGCCGCGTCTGGCAGGCTACAACGGTGATGACGGAACAAACTGCCCCACATAGCGTCGACGGAGCGCAGTGTCGTGAAAGGTGACGGGTTCCTGGCCATCTGGAGCGATGTCCCGTCCGAGCACGAGACGGACTACCTGCACTGGCTCACGCGCGAGCATACACCCGAGCGGCTGGCCGTGGAGGGGTTCCTCGGCGTCTGTGTCTATCGCGCCCTGCGGCGGGATGTCTGTCGATACTTCATCCACTACAGGCTCGCGACGCCGGCCGTGCTCGCGAGTGCCGCCTACCTGGACCGGCTCAACGCACCGACACCCTGGTCGCAGCGCGTCATGCCCATTCTCGGCAACTTTGCGCGCGGCGGCGGGAGGGTGTTGGCGGAGACCGGGCAGGGGCACGGCTGCGTGCTCGCCGCGATCAAGCTCGATCGGTTGTCCGAGGACGTTCACGACGACAAGCTGGCGAGCATCGCGACCTCGGACCGGATCATCGCCGCACGACGGCTTGAGACCGATCTTGGCCGGACGGGCATCGCGACACGCGAGAAAGGCATGCGGGCAGGGGATCGCACCTTTGCAGGCCTCCTCCTCATCGAAGGTCTCGACGAGCTCGCCGTGTCGACGACGGTCGACCGCCACCGCTTTGCCCCACCTGGCGAGCTCTATGCAGAGGTTTTCAGCCTTCCAGACGCTGGCCGGGCGTAGCGTTGCGGTCCATTCCATATGTGCCCAGCCAGGAACGTTCCGGGCACTCGTCCGTAGGCGGGGCCTTCAACAACGGCGGTGAAGACCCCGGCTCTGCGCGCCCTGGACTCGATCTTCGATCAAGTCCGTGCGCTCCGGCCGGGGGCGCAAGAGGGAAGGTCCTGCACCCACCCCATGCGTTCCCGGAAACCGAGGCCCCGACCGCCAGGTCGGGGCAGAGGTTATCCGGGATCTTCCCCGCCCACCGCGTGCTCAATTGCAGCGCGTCCGCTTTAAGATGCTACCGCTTGGGTGCGGTGCAGCAATTGTGTCCGGAATCTGAGGGACTTCTGCCGTGCTGGCGAGCGTCGCGGCAGGCGAACTCGTGACCCAATATCCCCTTGTGGCCACATCGCAACATACAACTGCGAGATCGCGGACGCGGTCGGTGTCACGCGTCAGACCGTGCGCACGTGGCGCGGTGTGCATCGGCAGGTGATCCATCACCTGCGGGAACACGAGCTTTCCTTCGTACATCGCCGGCTCCCCGCTGCCGCATCAGGCAGCGAGGCTCGCGGGAGTCGAAACCGCGGTTCAAGTCGATGACACCCTCTCAGTCATGGATTATAACGCTACCTGAAAGACTTGATGGCTTCATCCGTCTGCTAATTCCGGACAGTAGTGGTTGATGACCCTCCGGGTCTGACACCTCTTCACAGGCGCGCTTCCACAAGCGCCGGTGGTCCCGCCGAAGCCGCCCCGCCGCCCGCGTCAGTACTTGAGGGTCAGCCCCGCCGTCCATTTTTCCTCCAGCTGGAGCGTGTTCACGTCCCGGCCGTTGACATAGGAGATCTCTGCGGTCGCGTTGCTGCCGATCTCGTACGAGAGGCCGGCCGTGAAGCGCTCGATGTCGACCACCCCGCTGCTGTTGTACTGGTAGCGATAGCCGATGGTTCCGACCAGCTTGGAGAGAACGCCGCCGGTCTTGTCGTCGAGATAGATCGAGAGCAGCGTATCGACCCCGGCGCCGAAGTAGCTCTCGACGCCCTGCAGCTCGGGGTTCTTGCCCGCATCCTCGATGAAGTGCTGGCGCGCCAGCAGCGCCAAGTCGGTCTTGAGCAGCAGCGGCAATCCCGGCACGCCGACGACGCCTCCGATCCACGAGAGGGCGCCGCCGTGGAAGCTCGGAGAAAATCTGATGCCGGCGTTGTAGACATCGGATGCATTGGCGGTATCGACCGTCTTCGAGCCTTCGAGCTGAAGATTGAAGCCGAATGTGTTGGCGGCATTGAGCCAGATCAGATCGCCGGCAATTCCAGGGGCGATATAGTCTATATCCTTGGTCGTCGCCGGCTCCGGCCGCTTGTGGCTGCTCTTGTAATAAAGGTAGGGCGTGAGCTTGAACCAGTAGAGCGGCCCGGTTTGCTCGCCCGGCCGCCGCTCGCCGATCAGGTCCATGCCCGCTCCCGAGAACGCTATGCCGACGAGACCCTCGACCGCCAACGACGTCTTGCCTTTCTCCGCATCGTCCTCGTAGGTGAAGCGGGCTCCCTTGGCCTTCTTCAGATCGGTCGCGCTGATATCGGTCACGTCCTGGCGCAGGATGGGCTGCGTCTTCACTCCGCCGGACGCCCCGGATTGACCGCCGTCCTCGCCCCCGGACACCCTGCCCTTGCGGCAAACGATCTGCGGACCATCGCCGTAGAAGTACGCGTCGACCGGCGCGAGAGGATCGATGGGGCGCTCGAGCCTGAAGTTCTTGTTGCTGTCGGGCGAGTCTGCCTCGCTCAGCCAGAGCCTCAGGGCCCACCGCACCGAGGCCTGCCGGGCCACGGCGTTCTTCTGCTCTTGGGTATACGACGCGAACGGGAGGTCGCGGAACGGCTTCTCGCGCGCGACGAACCGGATGACCTGCGTGTCGGTAACCCCCGCTGCGGGCGGAGCATCGGGGGCGGTGGCTTGGGGAAGCAGCCTGTCCTGGTCGCTCTGCTTATCGAAGGGACTCGCCAGCTGGAGCAGCCTCCAGGCGAGCTTCGGGCGAGAGACGATAAATCTCTTGCCGTCCCACTCGCAGAGACGATCGACCTCGCCCTTGGTGAAGACGGTGCTGTCGAGGTCCGGCGCCTTCAGTATGGGGAGGCTCTGGCTCCAGGCACTCTGGTGCAGTCCGCAGGCGAGAACGGCTGGCAGCAGTGGCTTGGCGATCTTGACCCAGGGCATTTTTATCGCTCCTCGTGCAACGGCGCGGACTGCATCGCCGAGTGTCGTGACGCCGACGCTTCGTACGCTGTCGCACGAGGCTCGGATGAAAGCTGGCCGAAACGTCGGGGTCGGCGCATTAGACGACCGCGGTGTCGGGAGGTGTGCCCGTCAATGCCGCGACGATGATCGTGTTGGCGACATCGATGAGCCTGTTTTCCGCAAATGCCTGGATCGTCGCATTGTCGTTCGGAATGACGAGAAACAGCGTGCCGAGCTGTGGGTGCGCCCGCAGGTCCGTCAGTATCTGCCTCGACAATTGCAGCGGCCTTACCTTGAGATTCTTTTCCAGCTCGACGAGGCTCGACTTGAAATGGGCAGGTTTGAACTCGATCTTCATGTCCTTGGCGACGGTCCGTTCAATCGTGTTCTTCACGACGCTCTCGACCGTTTCGGAGCTGGGCTCGCGGGTAATTCGATATCCAAAGACAGCCATTGGGTTACTCCTCTCGGTGCCCTAATCAGGCAGTG
>JBAPMW010000720.1:0-4744 GCA_049278815.1 Hyphomicrobiaceae bacterium | reverse complement strand
TCATCTACGTGGCCATCAACGCCGGCGACCCGGCGGCGTTGCAAGGATGGGCCATCCCGACCGCCACCGACATCGCCTTCTCGGTCGGAGTGCTCGCGTTGCTGGGCTCGCGCATTCCCTCCTCGCTCAAGATCTTCCTGCTGGCGCTGGCCATCATCGACGACCTCGGCGCCATCATCATCATCGCGCTGTTCTACACGGAGCAGCTCTCGCCAGCCTCGCTGATGCTGGCGGCCGTCGGCGCCCTCGTCCTGTGGGCGCTCAATGCGCGCGGCGTGAGCCGGCCGGCGCCCTACGTTCTCACAGGGATTTTCATCTGGGTGTGCGTGCTCAAGTCGGGCGTGCATGCGACGCTGGCCGGAGTGATCGTGGCGCTTGCCATACCGGCCCAGAGCGAAGCTCCCGGGCAGCCCTCGCTGCTGGAGCAGCTGGAGGAGAGCCTGCACCCCTGGGTGGCGTTCGCCGTATTGCCGCTGTTCGCCTTCGCCAACGCCGGCGTGTCGTTGCAGGGCGTGTCGCTCGCCAAGCTTCTGGCCCCCGTGCCGCTCGGCATCGCGCTGGGCCTGCTCCTCGGCAAGCCGATCGGGATCTTCGGGGCCGTCTGGCTGGCCGTCAAAGGCGGCCTGGCCTCCAGGCCCGAAGGTGCAAGCTGGGGCCAGGTCCTGGGCATCGGCATGCTGGGCGGCATCGGCTTCACCATGAGCCTGTTCATCGGCACGCTGGCCTTCCCCGACCCTGCCCACGCCGCCCAGCTGCGCCTCGGCGTGCTGGCCGGATCGCTGCTGTCGGCGGCGGTGGGGTGCCTTGTTTTGAGGCTCTCGCCCGGAGGGCAGACCGTCCGCTGACGGCGTAGGTTGGGTCGAGCGTCAGCGAAGACCCAACACGAGAACGAAGGGGCAGGTGCGAGTGTTGGGTCTGCCCCCGGCTTTCGCCGGGGTTGACCCAACCTACGGCTGGCCAAGCTCCTCGGCGATGGCCTCCTCGACGTTGGGTCTTCCTGCCATGCGCGAGCGATGCGCGATGACACGCGGAATGCGCGCCAGGTCGACGCCGTCGGCCTCCAGCCACTGCGCCAGTGTGAACAGATACGGGTCGGCTATCGTGTAGCGCTCGCCCATCACCCAGGGCCCTCGCAGCATGTGGGCCTCGATCAGCTCGAAGCAGGCTCCGACCGACCGCGGCACCTTCCGCTTCATGTCGGCAAACGACGTCTCCTCGTCGGCCCAGCGGCTGCCGCGCATGCGGTGGGCGTGGGCGACGTGGACCGTTGAGCACAGGTAGCTGTTGAACGCCTGCAGCTCTGCAAACGCGAACGCATCGTCGAGCGGCGCCAGGCCCGCCTCCGGGAAGCTTTGCGCGATGAACGCCAGCATGGCCGGCGTCTCGGTGAGGATGCCGCGCGGGGTCGCCAGCGCCGGGACACGGGCCTTGGGATTGATCTTGCGGTACTCCAGCGACTGCTGCTCCGTGTTGCGGAAATCGATCCGCCTCAGCTCGTACTCTGCGCCGGCATCCTTGAGCGCGATGTGCGAGGCCAGCGAGCAGGTGTGGGCGGCATAGTAGAGCGTGAGCATGGGTGAGGAGATCCGGCTGATGTCGATGCAATCGATGCGGTCGCAGCCCTCAGCGCGGCAGCACAGGCCGGTCCTGCGCCGCGCGGATCGCCGGAATGACGGCGGTCTGCAGCTTCTCGGCCGAGATCGGCCCCGTGTGCTTGTAGACGACGATGCCGCGGCTATCCACGACGAAGGTCTCCGGCACCGCGATCACGCCCCACTCGATGCCGGCCCGGCCGTTGCCGTCCACGCCGACGGCGGTGAACGGGTTGCCGTGGCGGCCGAGGAAGCGGCGGGCGTTGGCGGCCTGGTCCTTGTAGTTGATGCCGTAGAGGCGCACGCCCGGCAGCGTCTTGAGCGCCATCAGTTGGGGGTGCTCCTGCAGGCACGGCGCGCACCACGAGGCCCAGAAGTTCACCACCGTCACCTGCCCTGGCTTCGGCCTCTCGGCGGGAACGCCGGGGATGGGCTGGTCGCCGTCGGTCAGGCCCTCCAGGGCCGGCAGCGCGAGGCTCGGCCCCGCCTTGCCGATCAGGGCGGAGGGCAGCCGCGACGGATCGCCGCTGCGCAATCCGAAAAAGAAGAGCACCGTGAGAAGAGCGAAGACGGCGAGCGGCACCAGAAGACGCATGGGGCTCAGCCCTTGCCGGTGCCGCCGCCGGAGCGGCGCTTGATGCCGCGGGCGTCAAGCTCGTCGAGCAGCCGCTGCTGATGCCGGCCGTCGGCGATTAGCCACGCCGCCAGCCCGGCGAGCGCAAGGGCAACGACGGCATACGAGGCCCAGATGTAGGCGGCGTGGGGGCCGAGGTCCATCATGCTTGTCACTCCGCCGCCTCGGCCATACCTGCCGCCGCCTGCACCTCGGCGAGCCGCAGCGCCTTGACGCGCCGGCGCAGGATCTCGTTGCGCATGGCCTTCGTATGCAGTGCCACGAACAGCGCCAGCATGCCCACCGCCATCACCAGCAGCGGCCACAGCAGCGAGGGGTGGATGGTGGGGGCGCCGAGGCGCGACACGCTGGGCGGTTGGTGGATGCTGTTCCAATACACCGAGAAGCGGATCACCGGCAGAATGACGATGCCGACGACGCCCAGGACCGCGGTGAGGTTGGCGGCGAGCCCCTCGTCCTCGATGGAGGAGCGCAGCGCGATCAGGCCGAGGTAGAGGAACAGCAGGATCAACATGGCGGTGAGGCGCGGGTCCCAGGTCCAGAACGTGCCCCACATGGGCTTGCCCCACAGCGAGCCCGTCACCAGGCACAGGAAGGTGAACGCGGCCCCGATCGGTGCGGCCGACTTGGCCGAGACATCGGCGAGTGGATGCCGAAATACCAGCAGGCCGAAGCTCGACGCCGCCACCACCACGTAGCCCCCCATGGCCAGCCACGCCGCCGGCACGTGCACGTACATGATCTTCGCGGTGTGCCCCTGCTGGTAGTCCAGGGGGGCCGTGAAGGCCATGTAGAGGCCCACCGCGATCAGCGCGCACGCGAGCGCGGAGATCCAGGGCAGGAGCTTCCCGGACAGCGCCATGAAGCGCGTGGGATTGGAGAGTCGCTGGGTTAAGGTCTGCATGACGCTGGTCTAAGGCCTTGTCTGCCCCGCTGCAAATTGGCGGGTTGTCCCATTGTCGCTCTTTCTGTGCCACGAGACCGAGGCGTCTTTGCGCCGTCTCGCAGATCGGATCGCTGTCAGCGCTCGACCCGACGACACCTCAGGCCCGTGGCTTCAGCGGATTGAGGACTTGGACACCGGAAAAGTCCTTCTCGTTGTCTGTAACGATGACGCAGCCGTTGGCCTCAGCGACGGCCGCAATGATTGTATCGAGCGCACTCCGCGGCCTGCCCTTCGCTTTCCCGTCGGCCATCAGTCTCGCCCAAATCAGGGCCGCGCCTTCGTCGAACGGCAGCACGCGGCCCGCAAATAGCGCCGGTGGTCCTTCCGGACCCAAGAACCATCCCTCAAGCCGGTCGCGCCGCTTTCCGGCCGGCTTCTCAAGCACGCCTCGCCGGATTTCGGCGACCGTGAGAGACGAAATGAACAGGTCCTCGTCGTTCTGCTCCCCCATCCAAGCCATCAGAGCTTTTGAGGGCGACGGCTTGACGGCGTCGCTGATGATATTGGTGTCGAGCAGGTAGCGCATCAAATCTCAACCTTGCGCCCCTCCTCCCGAGGACGCGTCAGATCGAGACCGGCATCGACGAGCGGCGACCGTCGCAGCGCAGCGAGGATACCCCCCTTCTTGGGCGGCTCGCCCGCGATCGACCGACCTATGATCGCGCGCAGCCTCGAAGCCTCGGCGCTGTCCTCTGCCAAGCGCCGCGCCAACGCCCGGATCAGCTCGCGGTCCGCATCGCGGCCGAGCACCTCGAAGCGCGCCAGTCCGCGCTCGCCGAGGCGTGATCGATAGTTCCGGATGGCGCGCTTCTGGGAGCTACTCATGCTTGCCTTTGCCTCATGCTATTTCCAGTAATATATCCAGTCACAGACAAAGACACAAGACGGCTCGAACGTTGGCTGCCTCAGTCGCCGATCAGTACGCCGATCAGAGCGGCAAAAAGAAGGACAGCGCCGCACAAGGAGGGCGAGCAAGCCGGCAACGAGCGCGTCATTGCAGCTGGAACCGTAGGGCGAGGGCCGCGGCCAGGGGCGCCAGCACCACCGATGCCAGCGAGATCGCCACCAAAACCAGGAAAGCGGGCATGAATCCGCCGTTGTGGGTCAACGCCGCGCTGATCGCCTCGATGCCGAAGAGCAGCGTCGGCACATACAGCGGCAGCATCAGCAGCGCGATGAGTACCCCGCTGCGGCGGGCGCGCAGCGTCAGCGCCGCGCCGATGGCGCCGATGAAGCTGACAGCCGGCGTCCCGACCAGCATGGTGGCGACCAGCACGCCGTAGGCCTCCAGCGGCAGGTTCACCAGCAGGCCCAGCACCGGCGCCAGGATCGTCAGGGGGATGCCCGTGGTGAGCCAATGCGCGAGGCTCTTGGCGGCGGCGATGGCCTCCAAGGGCAGGGCGCTGGTGGCCAGGACCTCCAGCGAGCCGTCCTCGAAGTCGGTCTCGAACAGGCGGCCGAGGGAGAGGAGGGTGGCGAGCAGCAGGGCCACCCACAGAAGGCCGGGAGCTATGCGTGACAGTAAATTCAAGTCGGGGCCCAGGCTCAGGGGCAGCATGGTCACGACCACCA
>JBAPMW010000719.1:0-8623 GCA_049278815.1 Hyphomicrobiaceae bacterium | reverse complement strand
GTACTGTTTTGAGCCTCCGCGATTGCGGCCAGCGGCCCGAGCGCAATCGGACCCATTAAGTCTCTCCCGCCGAAGCTTTTGCTGGGCCGCACCTTGGCGGCTACCGTCGCGCTTGCGCTCGGCCTGGGCAAACGTCCAGGAGAAACGTCAACGCGAGGTTGTGGACCCGAGCGCGATCTTGAGCGCCGCGTTTCACGGTCTCGCTGGGAAAAGTTCGGGGTTTCTACCAATATGAAAGGCGGGACAAGTCTGTAGCCTTTCTGGCGGAAACGGCGACTTGGAGTGCGGCACGCAGAGTGGCCTATGACACGCATATTGATTGCCGACGACCATGAGGTGGTCCGATCCGGGCTTCGGTCCATCCTGGAGGCGCAGCCCAGGTGGGAGGTCGTGGGCGAGGCGGCCGACGGCAAGGACGCCATCCGCAAGGCCATCGAGCTCAAGCCCGATGTGGCCGTGCTCGACTACGCCCTGCCGCTGGTGAACGGCGTGGAGGCCACGCGCCAGATCCGCGCCCGCATCCCCACGGTGGAGGTGCTGATCTTCACCATGCACGACAACGAGAAGCTGATCTACGACCTGCTCAAGGCCGGCGCGCGCGGCTACCTGCTCAAGTCGGACGCGAAGCACTCGCTGCTGGCCGCCATCGAGTCCCTCGCGGTGCACCGGCCCTTCTTCACGGCCAAGGTGTCGGAGACGCTGCTTGAATCGTACCTCACCAAGGCCGGCACGGCGGAGAACGTGCTGAGCTCGCGCGAGCGCGGCGTGATCCAGCTGATCGCCGAAGGCAACAGCAACAAGCAAATCGCCAACATCCTGAACATCAGCGTCAAGACGGTAGAGACGCACCGCGCTGCGGCCATGCGCAAGCTCAATCTCACCTCCGCCGCCGCCCTGGTGCGCTACGCCATCCGCAACAAGATCATCGAAGCCTGAGCGTGGCAGTCGGGACTCTGCTGGCTTCCGACACCCGACCGGAACGTCGCTATTGCTCGTCCCGCTGGTCCTCCGGCAGCTCGCAGGATGTGTCTCCGTGCCCCTTGAAGTCCTGCCAGGCGGAGGCGCCGGAGCGTGCCGTTCCCTTGGATGCAGACCGCAGGTGCCCGTAGCGATGCACGCACTCGTGCAAGCGGGCGGACGCCAGCCCCGTACAGCCGCCGGCGCGGCCGACGCCGTCTTCGCCCTCACCCGCGCCTGCAGCCAGCCGGTCGCCGATCACCACGCCGATAAACAGCGTGAACACGAGCAGCACGACAAGATAGGTGTATGGGATGTTCACGTCCCGTACTCCTCAGGGCCAGGCGTCCGCGTGGCGATGTCTGCAAGATGCGCAGCGGTCATCGCCGGTCGCCCTTCCTCCGCCGCCCCTCGACATGCGTCTCCAGCACGCGCTCGATGTAGAAGTTGAGCGTTCTCTCTTCGGCGCGGGCAAGGCGCTCCAGGGCCGCCTTGAGACTCGGCTTGATGCGCAGGCCGACCGAGGCTGAGCGCGTTTCGCCATTCAGTTTCGGGGCGCGGCTCGGCATGACGGATTTCGGACGTTGGAGATGGCACAACGTTAGCGAAGATCAGACGTTAGACAATGTCAGCCAACAGGATGCATCCTATGGCCTAACCTTGCAATGTCAAGCAAAGGCTGTGCCTGCAACTGCACGGGCGGTCGGCGAAGGTGGCCGGGAGGGGGGCTTGTCGCGCTGAAGAGTATCAGCCGGGAATTCCACCGGCTGGGCAGGCGAGATACGCCACACGGGGCGAGGCGGCAGGCACCCAACCGCTTGTCTTCAGGGCGTCGAGGCGGCCCTGGGCCCTGCCGTCGCCCAAGTCCCGCGCCTTACTGTAGAGCGCCCTGGCCCGCTCGCGGTTGGCCATCGCGCCCTTCAAGGCGGCCGGCAGGATGTTTGGATCGTAGGTCTCGGCCAACAGGAACGTCAGCGACCCGGAGTGGGCGGTCTCCGGCGCCGCCAGCACCTTGCGCGCGCCGCCAATATCGCCGCTGCGAAGGAGCCGCCTCGCATCAGCGAGAAGCTCCTCCACGCGCGGCGTGACCTGCCCAAGGAGATCCTCGATCTCCAAGGCTTTGTCTTGGGGCAAAGCCGCAGGCGTCGACGGCAACTCTTGCGGCTTGGCCTCGTGCGGTCTTGCCTCTCGCGGCTTGGCCTCTTGAGGCTTGGCGTCCTGCAACTTGGCTTCGCGCGGTTTTGTCTCCTGCGGCTGGGTCGGGGACGGCGGCGTCACGGCGGACTTGGGAATCGTCTCCGGCGCCACCTCGACCGCCGACACCTCGCTGTCGGGTGGCGATCCGCCGTCTGGCCAGCCGGTCATCCAAAGGAGGGAGCCTGCCGCGCCAAGGATGGCAAGGCCGGCGACAATGCCGACGGCGGCGGCGGCGCTGCGTCGGGCAAGCGAGACAGGCCGTGCATCGGGCGGAATGGGATGCTGCACCCGCTCGCGGAGCAGCACTGGCGGCAGGCGAGGCCTGGTCCGGTCCTCCCCCTCGGGCTCCTCCGGGAATACCCAGACCGGTTGCGCAGCCTCTTCCTCACGGGCGAGATGAGGCCCGCGATCTGCAAACCCGAGATCGGCTTCAGCAGCCTCGCGTTGGAATTCGGGCTCAGGATCGTCTTCAAGAGCAAGTGCCGGCTGCCATTCGGGCTCGGGATCGGCCTCAAGCGCAAGCGCCGGTTGCGGTTCGGGCTCAGGATCGGCTTCAAGCACAGGCGCCGGCTGCGGTTCAGGCTCGGCATCGACTTCGAGCAATGGCTGCGATCGTGGCTCGGAAGCAGCTTCAGGTCCTGTGCGGTCCGCAAGCTCCGCCGGTTGTGCAATTGCCGGACGCGCATTGCCGTCCAAGCCCGCTGCAGGCTGGACCGCAGGCTGAGCGGGCGCTCTGGCGAGCACCTCGCCGACGGCGGCCAGAAGCTCCTGCGCCCTGGGCGAGGACGCATCGCCGGTCCAGCCGGTGAGGGTAAGCGAGGGCGCCTCCTCCAGGTCCCGCGGCGGCCGGCTGAAGTCGATGCTCACAGAAATCAGGATACCGCGTGCCAAGCCGTGGCTGGCGACGGCCAGCACAGCAGCCGAATCGACGGAATCGATGCTCCAGGCCGCGACAATGCAGCCGGCAGCCGCCGGCTCACGCTCGGTCGCCTCGCGGGCGTCGGCGGAAGGCTCCCACCGAACGCTCCAGCCGCGCACCTCCAGGAGCGCGACGATAGGCGCTACCCGCTGCCGGTCCGCCCTCTCGTAGCTGAGGAGAATATCCGCCATGTGCGCCTCATGCGCCGCAAGCGTTGCTTCCTGCGCCCCCGCTGCATCCCGCGCCGTCTGTACGCCGGACGCCTATGGCACCTTTGATAGCCTCTTCACACACCCCCATCTCGGCTGCGAACGTCCCTCAAAGCCCTCCCGGCAAAGATGTGCAGCCCTCAATTGGCCATCAGCCAGTCGAGCCTTTGCTGCGCTCTCCTGTCGCCCAGGTCGCGCGCCTTCTGGTAGAGCGACCTGGCGCGCGCGGGGTTGGCCGTCACGCCGCGTGTCTGCCAGCTCGCCAGCATGTTGGGGTCGTAGGTCTCGGCCAGCAGGAAGGTCATATCCTTCGACGTACCTGTCTCGGGCGCCTGAAGAATGTCGCGCGCGCCAGCGATATCGCCACCCTCAATCCGGCGTTTGGCCTGCGACAGCAGCTCCTCGACCCGCGACCGCGCCGGCTCCACCGGCTTCGGCGCCGGCACCACAGCTACAACGGCCGGCGGCGGCTCCACAACGACCGTGCGAGGCTGGGTCGGCGGTGCGACGGGCTCATCGACCGGCGCCGCTGGCGCCGTGACAACGATGCGGGGCTGCACCGCGGTGGCGGCGGCAACCTTGATGGCCTTGACCTCCGCCACCTTGACGGTCGATGCCTCCTGCCCGGCCTGCTGGCGCGTCGTCTTCGCTTGTGACCCACCACCCAGGAAGCCGCTGAGCCACAACACCGCGGGCACGACGACGACGAGACCTGCAAGGAGACCCAACCCTGCGGCACCAAGCTGCTGGCGATACCACTTGTCGTCGTCAGAATGGGTGGGTTGGCGCCACGTCGACGGGATCGGCATCGGCTCCTCATCGTGCGGCTCACTGACCAGAAGGCCATTGGCCGCAGGAGGCAAGGGAGCCATGAACGCGGTCGTGGGCGCGGCCATGAGGCTAGGTGCCGGCGGGGCCAGCACAGGGGAGGGTGGCGGAGGGAGCGGCGCGACCGGTTGCGCCGGACGCGCCCACGTCAGCGCAGAAAGGCCGTCCCGGGCGAACGGCTGATGCTGCTGATGCTGATGGCTACGCTGGGTCTGCGTGGCAGTTGAGACGAGAGCCACCAGATTGGTGAATTGGGTGCCGGTGGCCGCAGCACCGGGCGTGGGCCGGCCGACCCGGGTCTGGGCGATGGTCTGATCAAGGATTTGCGATAGCTCCTGCGTCAAGTTGGCGGCGCGCAGGTCCAAGGATTGTACAGCGGCACCATCGTCGGCCTGCTGGGCTTGCGCACCCGCATACTCTCTCATGGCTCCCCTCCTTACGCGTTACCCGACGCCGGGAATTCAACGTTTGTGACCACCGGCCCACCTTCCTCACCCGCGATACCGTCGCATCCACCCCGCGCAGGCCCAGCGTGCAGGTCTCGGTCCGTCCGGACGGAGCTGCGCCGAGCCGTGATTAACCTTAATCCATTGATTAATCTCTAATTGTTTCACCCGTCCTAACCACCAACAGCTCAAACCAACGCTCCTAATCCGGCGGCGGCAAGCCACCGCAGCCGGTACCAACGTTGGCGTGTGCTCGGGCAGGCGTCCCAGAAGCAAGTCCCCTGCTGCTTATAGTGTGTGAAATATGGCGCAAATTATGGCGCCGCCTTAGGTCGCCCGTCCGGACCACACCCCGGAGGGCCGCCGTGCGAGGGACGCCCCTACGGCCGGCCGACGCATCGCTGCGCAGAGGCGGAGCGAGACCATCGAAAAAGCATCACGACATCCGATAAATTCGCTATAACCCCGCCGCCACATGGGTTTCTCTGCGTTCGCAGAGCCTGCGGCATCGTCGCCACCCGCCTATTCGACTTTAGTCTGACGCCAGGAGCGCGAGCGATCATGGCCAATGAGCCCATAGACCTGATGGCCCGGGAGATCGAGGAGGAGCTGCGACGCGAGCAGTTTCTCAAGCTCTGGGACAAGTACGGCGTTTACGTCCTGGCCGCGGTCTTGGCGGTAGTCGTCGGCGTCGCCGGCTGGAAGTACTACGAGCACCAGCAGGCCGATGCGAACGAGGGCGCCAGCACCCAGTTCATCTTTGCGCTCAATGACTTGGGGAGCAAGCGCGTCTTGGAGGGCCAGAAGGGCCTGGAGGCGCTCGCCGCCAATGCGCCGACGGGCTACGCCGCGCTCGCCCGGCTGCGGCTGGCCGGGCAACAGGGGGTTGAGGGGAATGTCCTGGACGCCCTGAAAGCCTACGAAGGCGTGGCCAAGGACGAGACCGTCGATCCGATGCTGCGGGACTATGCCGTCCTGCAGATTGCGATGTTGAAATTCGACACTGCGCCCTTCTCCGAGCTGAGGAATCAGATCACTTCGTTGACCAGCGACCGCAATCCGTGGCGCCACAGCGCGCGTGAGCTGTTGGGAATGGGGGCCATGAAGGCAGGCCTGGGGCCGGAAGCCCGCAATCACTTCGGCCGCCTGCTGGCGGACGGCTCGACCCCTCCCAGCATCGCCGAGAGGGCGCGCATGATGCTTGCCCTGCTTGATGAGGCTGAACGCGCCAAGAGCGCACCCAAGGCCACCTCAACGGCGCCCGCGGTGGGTGGGCCGGGCGCCGAACAAAAGCCGGAAACGCCGTCCAAGGCTGAGCCGGCCGGAGAGAAAGCCAAGGCAGCGCCTGGCAAGAGCAAATAGGCTGAACAGGGGCACGAGCAGCAACGTGGCAACCAAGCGTCCAGGAGCGGGAGCGGCCGAAAGAGTGGGCAGAGCGAGAGCGTTCCACGGGGTGGTCCGAGTCGCGATCCCGGTGCCGGCGACGCGCGGCAAGGCCTCCACCTGCGCGGTTCTCGCGCTGGCTGCGATCGCGCTCTCCGCGTGCGGCGACAGCCTGCCCAAGCTGGCTGACCTGAACCCCTTCGCGGAGAAGGAGATTCCGCTGCCCGGCCAGCGCAAGGCCGTGCTCCAGCAAGAGAAAGTCCACTCCGATGCCTATGCCGCGGGCCGGCCGATGGTGCTGCCCTCGGCGCAGGCGAACGAGACCTGGAGCCAGCCGGGCGGGACCGCCAGCAACGCGCCGGGTCATCTCGCGCTCGGCACTTCCTTGAAGCAGGTCTGGAGCGTCAGCGTCGGCACCGGCTCCAGCTTCTACGGCAAGGTGACGGCGAGCCCCATCGTCTATGGCGGCAAGGTGTTCGCCCTCGACGCCGCCGGGCACGTGACGGCCGTCAGCGTGTCGAGCGGCTCGGTGGTATGGCGCGCCTCGACCACGCCGCCCAATGAGAAGGATTGGGAAGGCTTCGGCGGGGGTCTTGCGGCCGATGGCGGGCGCATCTACGCGGCGACGGGCTTCGGCACGGTCGTGGCGCTCGATGCCGGCAGCGGCAAGAAGGTGTGGGAGAAGAAGCTGGGGCCGCCCCTGCGCGTCGCTCCCACCGCTGTCGCCCAGCGCGTTTTCGCCGTCACCAAGGAGGGGCAGGTGTTCTGCCTTTCCGGCTCCGACGGCACCGAGCTGTGGAGCTTCACCGGCATGCCTGAGCGCGCCAGCATCCTGGCCAATGCCAGCCCGGCAGTGGACGGCGACACCGTGGTCATCCCCTATCCTACGGGCGACCTGGTAGCGCTGCGCGCCTCCAGCGGCAAAGCCTTGTGGCAGGAAACCCTGGCGCGGTCCGCAGGCGGCTCGGCGCTCGGCGCCATGAGCGACGCGGCGCGGCCGGTGATCTACGACGGCGTGGTGTATGCGGTGGGTCACGGCGGACGCATGATCGCGACCGCGCAGAAGACCGGCGAGCGCGTCTGGTCGCTCAGCGTGGCCAGCATCGAGCAGCCCTGGGTGGCCGGCGACAGCGTGTTCGTGGTCGACACGACCGGGCAGCTCATCGCCATCACCCGCAACGACGGCAAGGTGCGATGGTCAACCAAGCTCGGCAGCGGCTCGTGGGCTGGGCCGGTGCTGGCGGGCAACCGGTTGTGGGCGATCTCGTCCAAGGGGCAGCTGACGAGCGTGGAGCCGACCACCGGCAAGGTGGCCGGCAGCAACAACCTGGGCTACACCGTGTTCATCGCGCCGGTGGTGGCCGGCGGCCGCATGTTCGTGCTCACCGACGACGCCAGACTGGTGGCTTTCAATTGAGCTTCGAGTGCAATCCGCGGTAGTGCTGGCGGGCAAGCGCCTACCCCTCGCGAGGCCAGCATGCCTCCTGTGATCGCCATCGTCGGCCGGCCCAACGTCGGCAAATCCACCCTGTTCAACCGCCTGACGGCGCGGCGCAGCGCGCTCGTATCCGACATGCCCGGCCTGACTCGCGACCGCCGCGAGGGCGAGGCGGTGTTGGACGGGAACAAGGTGACGCTGATCGATACGGCGGGCCTGGAGGAGGCGCCGCCCACCTCTATTGCCGGCCGCATGCGCGCGCAGAGCGAGGCGGCGATCGCCAAGGCCGACCTCGTGCTGTTCGTGCTCGACACCCGCGACGGCGTGATGCCGGCAGACGCGGCCTTCGCGCGCCTGGTGCGCGAGTGGGGGCGGCCGGTGGTGCTGGTCGCCAACAAGAGCGAGGGGCGCGCCGGCGCGGAGGGCTTCTACGAGGCTTTCCGGCTGGGGCTGGGCGAGCCCGTCGCCATCTCCGCCGAGCACGGCACGGGCATCGGCGAGCTGGTGGCCACCATCCTGGCGGCACTCGGCCTGCAGCGGGCGGTGAAGCGCAGGGGCGACGACGATGAAGCCAGTGCCGACGGCGAGCCGGACGAGGCAGCGCGGCCGATCCGCGTCGCCATCGTCGGCCGGCCCAACTCCGGCAAGTCGACGCTGGTTAACGGCCTTTTGGGCGAGGAGCGCATGATCACCGGCCCCGAGCCGGGGCTGACGCGGGATGCGGTCGCCACCGACTTCCTATGGAACGGCCGGCCGGTGCGGCTGTTCGATACCGCGGGCCTGAGGCGCAAGGCGCGCATCGTCGAGGCCGCCGAGAAGCTCTCCGCCAGCGACAGCGTGCGCGCCATCCGCTTCGCCGAGGTGGTGGTGGTGCTGCTGGACGCCGAGCGGGCGCTGGAGCACCAGGACCTCACCATCGCCGACCTGGTGGAGACGGAAGGCCGCGCCATCGTGGTGGCCGTGAACAAGTGGGACCTGGTGGCCGACAAGCAGCACGCGCTCAAGGACCTGCGCGAGACCCTGGCCGCGCGCCTGGCGCAGATTCCCGGTGTGCCACTGGTGACGCTCTCCGCCCTCTCCGGGCGCGGCGTCGACCGGCTGGAGCCGGCGGTTTTTCAAGCCTACGAGCGCTGGAACCGGCGCGTGCCGACGCCCGCTCTCAACCGCTGGCTCAAGGAGGCCACCGACCGCAACACGCCGCCCGCGGTCAGCGGCCGTCGGGTCAAGCTCCGTTACATCACGCAGC
>JBAPMW010000718.1:0-2786 GCA_049278815.1 Hyphomicrobiaceae bacterium | reverse complement strand
AGCGCGTCGACGGCCGCATCGACCGCTCCACCGTGGCGACGCTGGAGCAGCTCCTCGCAGCGCTGCCACAAGAGGCGTGAAACGGCGCGCAGCCAAGTCAGAGCTCAGGCAACGCACAGGCGGGCTTGCCGCGTCTGCCTCGGTGCTTTGCTGCCGGGCGCCCCTCGCCGTAGGGCGAATATGCCCAGCAGCTGCCAGACCTGGCGCCACTATCTCCGGTCAATTCGTCCGCGTGGATGAACGTTAACCGATCCTGACAATGTGTGGGCTCGTCCTCCCTGGGGGGCTGGTATAGGTTTCTAATCCAAGAAGAAGTCTGCTCTCGGGGGTAGCTTGAGGGAAACTCTCGCATCGCGTGGAGTTAGCTGGCCGCCAGTGCTCCCCACTCGTGCCTGGACACCTACGCTGGGCTGGGCCTTTGTTCTCACCATCGTTTTCTTCCTGGTTGCTCAGCTTGGACTGGCGTTGTTGGCCCGGCCGTCCGACGTGTCCGCATTCTGCCCGACGACCGGCATCGCTGCCGGGATCATGATCGTCTTCGGTCGGCGCGCATGGCCGGCGCTTGTGATGGGCCTTGTGGCGGGCGCCGTCGCTACGAGTCTCATCAGCGAAAAGGATCTCTTGACCTCATTGCTCAGGAGCATCTGCAGCGCCGGTGAGGCGGTCATAGTGGCCTGGTTGCTTGAGCGTTGGGTTGGTCGGCCGTTCGCGTTTTCTGGCCTGCCTCGGGTCGCCGGCTTTCTCGCGGTCGCCGGTCTGGTGGCCGCCGCCTTCGCCGCCGTCGGCGCCGCAACAACGACCTTGCTCAATCCAGCTGCGCTATTCTGGGATACTTGGCGCGTGTGGTTCCTGTCCAACGGCATCGGCATGGTGTTCGTGGCGCCGCTTATTATCGAGCTCGCCCGAGCTTGGCGGGAACCGCCCTCGCGCAGAGAGATGACCGAGGGCGTAGCGGTGCTCGTGCTTCTGGCGCTGGTCGCCATCCATGTCCATACCCACCCAACGTCATCCTGGATTTCGTTCGACCAGGACGCCTTCACGTTGCCGCTGCTGTTGTGGCTGGCGGTTCGCTGCCCTCCGCCTTTCGCAATAACCGGGTCGTTCGTCGTGTCCATCTTGGCCATCGGCACGACCGCGCTCGGCATAGGCCACCTGAGCGATGCGGGTCTGCCCATCGTCGAGCGTGTGCACGGCGTGCAAACGACCGTGATGGTGACAACAGCCTACACGCTCGTCCTGGTCGCATTGTTCACTGAAAGGCGCCTCCGTGCGGCATTGCTTGAGCGCAGCAACGAGCGATTGCACAATCAGGAGGTGGCGTTTCGCCGGCTGCTCGGCGCCTTGCCGGCCGCCATCCACACGACCGACACGGCTGGGCGCATCACGTATTACAACAAGGCGGCTGCTGAAATGTGGGGTGCCAGCCCAAAGCTGAACGAAGACAAGTGCTCCGATCTCGGTCGGCTGTATTACGAGGATGGCACCTTGGTGCCGCCCGATGAATGCCCCACCCGGGCCTGCCTGATGGCGGGCCGGGCCATCGAAGGGCGGGAGGCGCTGTTCGAACGGCCCGACGGCAAACGCATTCCCATCATCCCCTATCCTGCGCCCTTGACCGATGACAAGGGCGTGGTCGTAGGGGTTGTGAGCATGAAGCTCGACATCAGCGAGCGCAAACGCGCCGAAGCTGCATTGGCTGAGCGCAATGCGCAGCTCGATCTCGCGCATGTCGCGGCCCACGTCGGCTCCTTTACCTACGACACCATCGCAGGCACGGTTCGGTTCTCCGGTGCCAGCGCACCGATCTTCGGCGGCAGCGCGAGAAACGACATGGAAATCACCGCCGAGCAGTGGTGGGCGCGAGTGCATCCGGACGATATAAAGCGTCTGCGCGCCGAGAACGTCTGTGCGTTCAAGGAACGGCGGAGCGAGCTCGTCAGCGAGTTTCGCTTTGTCCTGCCCGGCGGGGAAATCAGATGGGTTGAAGCCCGAAGCGTTGTTGCCTACGGCGATGCCGGTCGCGCCGAGCGCATTACGGGCGTCTACTTCGATGTGACCGAGCGCCGAAAAACCGAGGACCACAAGAACCTGTTGATCGCTGAGCTCGACCACCGCGTGAAGAATGTGCTTGCGTGTGTCGCCGCGATCGCCCAGCGGTCCCGCGAGTGCAGCAGGTCATCGGACGAGTTCCTTGAGGTGCTCAACGGCCGCATCAATTCGTTGGCGAATGCTCACTCTCTGCTGAGCCGCAGCCGTTGGGAGGGCGTGGAGCTTGGCGAACTCGTCCGTAACGAGCTTGCGCCATGCATGACCGACGGCAGCAACCTGATCGGGGGCCCCGACATCGTGCTTGCGGCGGAGGCCACGCAGCCGCTGTCGATGGTCCTCCATGAGCTCGCCACCAACGCCAGCAAGTACGGCGCCCTGTCCAGTCGCCGTGGCCGCGTATCGGTAAGCTGGGAGCGCCAATCGAGCGCGCACGACCGTCTGGCTCTCGAATGGCGCGAGACAGGCGGACCGACAATTGTCGCTCCCGGTCCTTCCGGATACGGCTCCTTCGTGATCCGCGATCTCATTCCCTACGAGCTCGGCGGCTCCGTGGACTATGTGCTCGCTCCCGAGGGGGTGCGGTGCAGAGTGGAAATACCCGCCAAATGGTTGAGCGACGGTCTCCGATAGCGCAACAACCGCCGCTTTCCGGTGGATGACGGCTGGGAGGGGCGCCGGTGCAAGCCGCGGCGCCATAGCGGGCGATCCTACCGGGCCCGGCGCGAGCGGGGCGAGGG
>JBAPMW010000717.1:0-9206 GCA_049278815.1 Hyphomicrobiaceae bacterium | reverse complement strand
GGCCAGCACCATGCCGACGCCGAAGACCAGGCCTCCGCCGATATGGCCCAGCCAGTTGAACGTCGGCGCGAGGTACATCGAGCGCTTGAGGTCGACGATGCCGGCGGCATCGAGCAGCGTGGCCCCGATCAGGGCGGTCGCTGCCGCCAGCACCCAGGCCCGGAAGCGCCGGTAGTCGCCGAAGTTGTGGATATCGGCGAGCGAGCCCATGGCGCAGTAGTTGGTGCGGTAGATCGTGAGCCCGAACAGGAAGCCGATGGCGAGGCCACCCACCGACAGCGCCAGCGGCGCATTTTCGGCAACGGCGTCACGCAGCGCGCTCATCGGCTCCCACCCTTCGGTCTCGCATGACCGCCCGCCGGCCGTCATGCCACAGCTGCCCAATGTCCGCCAAGGCCGCCGCAAATGAGCTGTGCGCGCCGGCGGCACTGCGGCCCACCCGGCTTGCGCGGGCGCCCGCCAGCATGGTGGATTGCCGGCCATGGAGACGACGATTCGAAGCGCCGATGCGGGCGGCACCACGGCGGCCGGCCAGGGCCAAGGTCCCCGTGGGCCGCTGTTCGTGCATCTCAAGGTGCACTCGGCCTACTCATTGTTGGAAGGGGCGCTGCAGATATCAAGCCTCGCCAAGCTGGCCGGTGTACTGCGCATGCCGGCGGTCGGGCTCACCGACACCAACAACATGTTCGGCGTGCTGGAGTTCTCCGACAAGCTGGCCGCCGCCGGCATACAACCCATTGCCGGCTGCGCGCTGCAGACCGACTTCGGCGACGGCCATGGCTCGGGTCCCGTCTCGGGCCCTGTGCGGCTTGGTACGCCCGACGCCGGCGCCCGACCCGCCGGCCCTCTTGCGCTCCTGTGCCGCAACGAGGCCGGCTACGCCAACCTGATGAAGCTCGGCAGCGCCTGCCATCTGAAGCCCGCTGACACCGAGCCGCCGCACGTCAAGCTCGCCGACCTCGGCCGGCACAGCGCCGGGCTGATCGCCCTTACGGGCGGCCCCGACGGTCCGGTTGACAGCGCCATCCGCGCCGGCCAGCAGCCGCTGGCGCGCCAGCGGCTGGAGCGCCTCGCGGCGATGTTCCCCGGCTCGCTCTACGTTGAGCTGCAACGCCACGGGCTGCCGCACGAGCAGGAGGTGGAGCCCAGGCTCTTGCAGCTCGCCTACGAGCTGGGGCTGCCCGTCGTCGCCACCAACGAGTGCTACTTCGCCAGGCCCGACGACTACGAGGCGCACGATGCGCTGATCTGCATCGCCGGCGGCAACTACGTGGTGGAGGACAACCGCCGGCGGCTGTCGCGCGAGCACTATTTCAAGAGCGCCGACGAGATGGCGAGGCTGTTCGCCGACCTGCCGGAGGCGCTGGCCAGCACCATCGAGATCGCCAGGCGCTGCGCCTTCCGCCCGAGGGGGCGCAAGCCGATCCTGCCGCGCTTCGTGCAGGCCGCGCCCGGGACGAGCGAGGAGCAGCAGCTCGCGATCGAGGCCGAGGAGCTGCGCCGGCAGGCGGAGGCCGGCTTGGAGAAGCGGCTCGCCGCGCAGCAGCCGGCGCCCGGGTTCACGGTTGACGACTACAGGAAGCGCCTCGATTTCGAGCTGGGCGTCATCGCCAAGATGAAATTCCCCGGCTACTTCCTGATCGTGGCCGACTTCATCAAGTGGGCCAAGGCGCAGGGCATCCCCGTGGGACCGGGCCGCGGCTCCGGCGCCGGCTCGGTGGTGGCCTGGTCGCTCACCATCACCGATCTCGATCCGCTCCGGTTCGGTCTCCTGTTCGAGCGCTTCCTGAACCCCGAGCGCATCTCGATGCCGGACTTCGACATCGACTTCTGTCAGGACCGGCGCGACGAGGTGATCCGCTACGTCCAGCAGAAATACGGCGCCGACCGCGTGGCCCAGATCATCACCCACGGCAAGCTGCAGGCGCGTGCCGTGCTGCGCGACGTGGGCCGCGTGCTGCAGATGCCCTACGGGCAGGTGGACAAGCTCTGCAAGCTCGTCCCCAGCAACCCGGCCAACCCGGTGACCCTGGCGGAGGCCATCGAGGACGAGCCCAAGCTGGAGGAGGCGCGCGACAGCGACCCCATGGTGGCGCGCCTCCTGGAGATCGCGCAGAAGCTCGAAGGCCTCTACCGCCACGCCTCCACGCACGCCGCCGGCATGGTCATCGGCGACCGGCCGCTCGACGAGCTGGTGCCGCTCTACCGCGATCCCAAGTCGAGCTTCCCCATCACCCAGTTCAACTGGAAGCTGGTGGAGGCGGCGGGCCTCGTGAAGTTCGACTTCCTGGGCCTCAAGACGCTCACGGTGCTCAAGAAAGCCGTCGAGAACATCAAACGCGGCCGCGGCATCGAGGTCGATCTGTTGAAGATCCCGCTCGACGACCGCAAGACCTACGACCTCATCGCCAGGGCGGACACGGTGGGCGTGTTCCAGCTCGAAGGCACCGGCGTGCGCGATTGCCTGAAGCGCCTCAAGCCCGACCGCTTCGAGGACATCATGGCCATGACCGCGCTGTACCGGCCGGGCCCGATGGACAACATCCCGACCTACATCAGCCGCAAGCACGGCGAGGAGAAGGTCGACTGCCTCCATCCCATGCTGGAGCCGATCCTGAAGGAGACCCACGGCGTCATCATTTACCAGGAGCAGGTGCTGCAGATCGCCCAGGTGATGGCCGGCTACTCGCTCGGCCAGGCCGACATCCTGCGCAAGGCTATGGGCAAGAAGGACAAGGCCATCATGGCCAAGCAGCAGGCCGAGTTCGTGGCCGGCGCCGTGAAGAAGGGCGTGAAGCGCGAGGAAGCCGCCTACATCTTCGAGCTGGTGGACAAGTTCGCGGGCTACGGCTTCAACAAGGCGCACACCGCAGCCTACGCGCACGTTGCCTACTACACGGCCTACCTCAAGGCGAACTACCGCGAGGAGTTCCTGGCGGCGTCGATGACGCTCGACATGGGAAATACCGACAAGCTCGCCATGTTCACGGCCGAGGCCCGCAAATCCGGCATCGCCATCGAGCCGCCGTGCATCAACGCCTCGGAGGTGGATTTCCTGCCCGCGGAGAAGCGCATCCGCTACTCGCTGGCCGCGCTCAAGAACATCGGCGCCCAGGCCGTCGAGACCCTGGTGGCCGAGCGGACGGCCAAGGGGCCGTTCGCCGACCTCGCTGACTTCGCCGGCCGCTGCGACCCCAAGGCCCTCAACAAGCGCGCGCTGGAGACGCTGGCCGCCGCCGGCGCCTTCGACGGCTTCGACCGCAACCGGGCGCTGGTGCAGGGCAACGTCGAGGCCATCCTGGCCTTCGCCAATCGTACCGCGGAGAACGCGGCGCAGGGCACGGGCGATCTCTTCGGCGGCGGCGGCGAGGCCCGTGCGCGGGTGGACCTGCGCCCCGTCAAGAATTGGACGCCCATGGAGAAGCTGCAGCACGAGTTCGACGCCGTGGGCTTCTTCCTCTCCGGCCACCCACTCGATGCCTACGCCGGCGTGCTCGGCAAGCTCGGCGTGGTTTCCTTCTCGGAGCTGGAGGCGCGCGCCGACCGCGGCGCCACCGCCGGCCGGCTCGCCGGCGTGGTGGTGAGCGCGCGCGAGCGCCGCTCGCAGAAGGGCAACAAGTTCGCCTTCGCCATGTTCTCCGAGCCCACCGGCCAGTTCGAGGCGGTGATCTTCTCCGAGACGCTGGCCCAGAGCCGGCAACTGCTGGAGCCCGGCACCGCGGTGCTGATCAACGTGGAGGGCGAGCGCGACGGCGAGGCGCTGAAGCTGCGCGCCCAGAGCATCGAGTCCCTCGACAAGGCCGCCGAGGGCGTCCAGAAGGGCGTCAAGGTCGTGCTCGACGGCCGCAGCCTGCGTGGCGTTGGGGGCGGCGCTGCGGGCGGCGCAAATGGCGGCCCGAACGGCAGCCCAGGCGGCGGCAACGGGCCCCTCGCCGACCTCAAGGCCCTCCTCAAGCCCAACGGCAAGGGCACCATCTGCCTCAGCATCGCCCTGGAGGAGAAGGGCCGCGAGGCCGAGATCGCCCTGCCAGGGCTCTTCGACATCTCGCCCGCCCAGAAGGGGGCGATCTCCACCGTGCCGGGGGTGCTGGAGGTGTTGGACGTGTGAGGGACGGCAATAGGGGCAACACTCAGGTATCGGCAATTCAGCTTCAATTGTATCACACGGCAGAATCGTGCAAAGCGCCGGCATGCTGATCTGACGCCGCGACCCGCGCCGGCTATTGCACCGCCCGCCCCACCCGCTTGCGCAAGAACGCCACCGGCAGCCAGCACCCCGGCCCGAAGGCCTTCACCCCGCGCGAGGCCTCCACGTACCCATGCCGCTCGAAGAACGGCACGGCGCTGACGATGGCGGCGGCGCCGAGGTGATCGAATCCCGATTGGCTGGCGCGGCCCTCCACCTCCGCCAGCACGCGACCGCCGAGGCCCAGGCGGGCAAACATGGGGTGCACGAAGACAGAGGCGATGCGGGCGGTCTCGCCGTCGTCGGCGTTGGCGAGCCAGGAGGCGGTGCCGATCAGCTGGCCATCCATGAAGGCGCCGTGCACCTCCTCGGTGCGCAGATGATCGCTGAAGGCGGGCGAGCCGACGAAGGCGAGGAAGGCGGCCAGCTCGCCGTCGCTCAGGGCGTCGCCGCACTGGGCGCGCATGGCGCGGGCGTGCAGATAGCGCACCTGCGCATGGTCGTCGAGGCCGACCCGCCGGACGGCGACGGCTTTCCAGGCAGCACCGTCGGCGAAGGTCATGCACACCACGCGACTGGCTCGCTCGCTCCTTGCTGGCGCCGGACCGGCCTTGGGCTGGGTCGGGAGTTGGCCGCGGCCTGCCGGCGCCCCTAAGACGTGAGGCGGTGCTACTTCTTGGACCCGACCTTCAGGCCGCCGACGGGCGGACCCGGCGGCGTCTGCGGGGGCGGCGCCTCGGCCTTCTTCTCCAGCTTCTGGCCCTTCTCCAGCGCCTCAACGGCCGGATCGTACTCCACCTGCTTGCACGAGCAGCCGGACACGTACTCCTTGCGGTAGCGGAAGGCCCATTTCAGGTCGGTATAGGGCTGCTGGCTGCCGAACGACAGCATCTGCTCCACGGACCCGCCGGGGTTCTGGTGGTAGTAGAGCTCGGCGGGCGCGGCGCACTGCGACTGGCACAGCTGGGCGTCGCGCTCGAAGTGGTTGGGCAGGGTGGAAAAGCTGACCGGGAAATAGTAGCCGTCGCACAGCCGCACGCACAGCGTGCGGTAGGTGGCGAAGGGCAGGTTGCCGAAGTTGTTGCCGGGCCCCTTCGGGCCTTCGGACTCCTCGCCGCCGCCGAACAGCAGGGCGAAGGGGTTGCTCTGCACGTCCCGCTTGCGGGCCTCCTTCACGTACTGCTCGCCGCAGCCGTGGCGGGCCAGCTCGCGGATGATCTCGTCCTGCAGCGAGCGGTCGCCGCTGCCCATGATCTGCTTGCGCTGGCGGTCGAGGTCGGCCAGGCGCTGGCGCGCGTTCTCCACCGCGTCGTTGAGCTGACGGCATTGCCGGCTGGGGCGCAGAGTCTTGGAGAAGAAGAACTGGTCCCAGCAGTCGGAGCGCTCAAGCCTCGCGGAGGCGGAGCGCACGGTGCGCTCCGAATCGCGAATGTCGGCCTCGATCTGGGGCAGCTGCTCGCGCCCGTGCCCGCTGCCCTGCACCTCCACGACCAAGCGCTGCTCCAGCTGCAGGCAGAGGTTGCTGCCCGGGGAGCGCGAGCCGAACGGCGGCCCAGTGGGCGCGCCGGGATGAAACGGCGGCAGGTCCGGGGGCGGCAGCCCCTTCTTCGGCCGCGGCGGCGGCTCCTCCTTGTCCCACGGCCACCACTGCGCCGAAGCGTCGCCCATGGTGGCGGCGACGCCCATGACGGCGCAAAGGGCCGCTGCAAGGAGCGTCCGGCTGCGTCTCGGTGATCCCCCAGTCTCCATGCAAAGCTGCTTCCAGGAGCTTTCCTTGGCAGGAGCCGTATCCACGGCCCGCTATCCTCATGGCAAGCCGGTCGCTCTACGCGCCGTCTTCATGGCCTTGCAGGCGGCCCCATGGTCTCAGGCGACCGGTGCCGGCCATCTCGGCGCACCTTACATCGTCAATTGTGGGATTGTTGCGGCAGGGTCAACGCGAAGGGGACGCGGGGCCGTGGCCTGGCTTGACGCACCTGGGGAAAGTGCCGATAACGCGGCCATGTGGGCCGAAATCGGGCGCTTGGGTCTTATGATCCTCTGTAGCATTACCACGGGCTAGAGGCCAAGCTTGCGCCCGCCTGCAATTTTCCCGGCGCCAATCTTACCGCGCAAGTCTTATTGTCCAAGTCTCGCCGCCGACCGCAGGGCACCCAAGTGACACTGACGCTCTACAACACGTTGACGCGCCGGAAGGAGCCGTTTCAGCCGATCGACCCAGGCAACGTGCGCATGTACGCCTGCGGGCCGACCGTCTACGACCATGTGCACATCGGCAACGGCCGCATGGCCGTCGTGTTCGACGTGCTGTTCCGGCTTCTGCGCCACGCCTACGGGGCCGAGCACGTCACCTACGTGCGCAACATCACCGACGTCGACGACAAGATCAATGCGCGGGCGGCACAGAGCGGCGTGGACATCCGCGTGCTGACGGAGCGCACCGCGCGGCAGTATCAGGGGGACGTTGCAGCGCTGGGCTGTCTGACGCCCACCGTGGAGCCGCGGGCCACCGAGTACATCCGCCGGTCCGACAACCAGCTCGACATGGTGCGCCTGATCGAGACGCTGGTGCAGCGCGGCCACGCCTATGTCGCCGACGATCACGTGCTGTTCGATGTCGCCTCGATGCCCGACTATGGGCGGCTCTCCAACCGCTCGCTGGAGGAGATGGAGGCCGGCGCGCGGGTCGAGGTGGCGCCCTACAAGAAGGGGCCCATGGACTTCGTGCTGTGGAAGCCTTCCAAGCCCGGCGAGCCGGCGTGGCCCTCGCCGGCGGGCATCGAGACGCCGGGGCGGCCGGGCTGGCACATCGAGTGCTCGGCCATGTCGGGGGCGCTGCTGGGGGAGGTCTTCGACATCCACGGCGGCGGCATCGACCTGGTCTTCCCGCACCACGAGAACGAGATCGCCCAGAGCCGGTGCGCCCACGGCACGCCGCTGATGGCGCGCACCTGGCTGCACAACGGCTTCCTCACGGCGCCCGAGGGCGAGAAGATGTCGAAGTCGCTCGGCAACTTCACCACCATCCACGCGCTGCTGCAGGAGTGGCCCGGCGAGGCGCTGCGGCTGGCCCTCATCTCCACCCAGTACCGCCAGCCGCTGCCCTGGACCGAGAAGGCGATAACGGACGCACGCCGTACCCTCGACCACTGGTACGAGCTGACCGCCGATGCGCCCGACGGCGCGCCGCTCTGCGCCGACGTGCTGGAGGCGCTGCAGGACGATCTCAACACGCCGCAGGCCATCGCCGCCCTGCACGCGCTGCGCTCCGAGGCGGCCAAGGGCGCCAAGGGTGCCGCGGCCTGCCTCAAGGCGTCGGCGCGGCTCATGGGGCTGCTGCAACTCGATGCCGCCGAGTGGAAGGCATGGCGACCCGCCGCGCTCGCCATCGACGAGGCCAAGGTGGAGGCGTTGATCGCCGCCCGCCACGCCGCCCGCAAGGCCAAGGACTTCAAGGAGGCCGACCGCATCCGCGACGAGCTGGCCGCCATGGGGCTCGCGCTCAAGGACAGCAAGGACCCTGCCACCGGCGAGATCAGGACGACGTGGGAGGTGAAGCGTTAGATATTGTGAGGTCGTGAATTCGCGGAAACGGCGTCCCGACTTCACGACTTCACGATTTTCCGTTGCCCCAACCTACCGCGTGTTCATAGCCGACGGGTCCACCTCGCGGAACGCGACGCCCCTGGTCTCCTCGCCGTAGAAGTCGACATGGATGTGGTTGCCGTCGGGGTCGTGGATGTTGATCTGCACGCCCTCGGCCCCCTGCACCTTACGCCCGTCGTAAGGCACGGCCTCGCGCTCCAGGCGGGCCAGGAAGTCCTTGAGCCCGACCGCATCGAAGGCGAAGTGCTCCAATTTGAGCATGCCGGTATGCTGCGGCAGCTCATCGACGCCGACCAGGTGCACCACCGCGGTGTCGCCGCAGTAGAGCCAGGCGCCGGGGAAGGGGAACGGCGGCCGGGAGCCGGCCGGCATGTCGAGGACGCGCGTGTACCAATCCACCAGGCGCTCGACGTCGGTGGTGTGGATGTTGACGTGGTGGAGCCTCTGAATCTGCACGGCCATGGCGCATCCTCCGGGTGATGGTGCGAGCAGGCTAACCGACTGCGCCCCAGCGGAAAAGCGCGGGCGAAAAGGAAGAGGGGAATAGGGAGTAGGGAGTAGGGCGAGCGCGCTTCGTCCCGCTTCTGCCTATTCCCTACTCCCTATTCCCTATTCCCTACTCCCCCTCTTCTACATCGGCGGCGCGATGCCCTTGCCGACGTTGATGCGCGCCGCCTCCAGCGTGCCGTCGGGAAGCTTCTTGGCCGCACCGACGAAGATCTGCGCGCCCGGCTTCAGGTCGCCCACCGCGCCGGGCGCGAAGGCGACGATCGGCACGCCGTCGGGCACGACGATGCGCTTCTCGCCCCCCTTGTACTTGAGGGTCAGCACCCGGCCGTCGGCGGCGGCGACCGTGGCGTCGACGTTGGCGTTGGTCATGGTGCTCTCGGGCAGCAGGTCCCACGGACGGAAGCCCTCGCCCAGGCCGCGCAGCGCCTCGGGGAAGATGAGCACTTCCAGCGCCTTCTGGCTGCCGTCCGCCAGGGGCATCGCGGCGATGCCGACGTACTTGCCGACCGTGATGTCGGAGAGCTTGGCCGGGACGACCGCCGACACCCCGCCGCCGGCCGCGAGCTTCAGCCTCACCTCGGCGCCTTCGCGCGACTTGACGACATAGACGCCGCCGTCCATGCGCTCGATGGTGCCCCGCAGCCGCACGGTGGCGTTCTGCGCCAGCGCGGGCTGCAGCAGCAGCACCGCGCCGAGCGCGATCCATGCGAACCTGGGCCAGGTCCTGGCGGTGATGGCTTCTGGTGCGGGCGTTGGCGTGGGGCTCGGCATGGGGCTGTCCTCCGCGGGGTCCGATAACCGGCAGACGCCGGAGGGACGGATCTAGCCCCGGCGCTGCACCTTCCGCGAATGACAGATCCGTGAGCATGGGGTCAGACCCTGCGGGTCTGACCCCATTGGGAAC
>JBAPMW010000716.1:0-4896 GCA_049278815.1 Hyphomicrobiaceae bacterium | reverse complement strand
GGATAAATCGGCCGGCCCGCCTCACGACTTCACGATTTCACGACCTCACGCCTTAAACTCATTGGAGCGATCGGGCGCGACAGCGGCACACCGTCGTGCCATGAGCACGCCAGCCGAGATACAACGGCGCAACGACGCCGCGGGGCGCGCAGGCCGCAGCATGCCCCGCATCATGCGAAGGAGAGCGCGACCATGGACATGACCGGCGAGGAGCGCATCGAGGCCAGCCGCGAGACGGTGTGGGCCGCGCTCAACGACCCCGAGGTGCTGAAGCGGTGCATCCCCGGCTGCGAGTCGCTGGAGAAGCTCTCCGATACCGAGATGACGGCCAAGGTGCGGCTGAAGGTCGGGCCCGTCAGCGCCAACTTCTCGGGCAAGGTCACGCTGTCCGACATCGACGCCCCCAACGGCTACCGTATCGCCGGCGAAGGGGCCGGCGGCGCCGCGGGCTATGCCAAGGGCAGCGCGTCGGTGCGCCTCATCGAGGATGGCACGGCGACGATCCTCAAATACGAGGTGAAGGCCGACGTGGGCGGCAAGCTCGCCCAGCTCGGCGGGCGCCTGATCGACGCCACCGCACGCAAGCTGGCGGGCGAGTTCTTCGGCAAATTCGGCGAGTTGGTGGGGCCGCCGCCGGCCGGCGAGGAGAGCAGCCCCCAGACTGGCGCCGAGGAGAAGCCCGGCGTCCTGCGGCGCTGGTTCTCCCGCAAGAAGGACACCCCTCCCGAGAACGGCGGCGCTTAATCTCGCACCGGGGACCGGTGCCGCGAATCACTGGCGCTTTGCCAACGGACCGCCTAGAACGTGCCCCGCAGCGAACGTGGGGGCTTCATTGCCAGCACAGCCAGCCTGGGCGACGCCGCGCAGCGTCGCGCTCCTCATAGCCGCGTATCTCCTGACGCACCTGGGCGTGCGGCTGTGGATCGGCCCTGGGCTGGGGGTGGACGATGCCGAGCAGGCCCTGTACGCGCAGCATTGGCTGCCGACCTACCGCGTCCGCGCCCCGCCGCTCTTCACCTGGGCGCTGGTCGCCTTGAGCCCGGTGACCGGGGTCGGCATGGTTGCGATCAGCCTGCTGCGCTATCTGCTGCTGGCAATGGTGCTGGGGTTCACCTATCTGACTGCGCGGCGGCTGATCCGCGACCCGCGGCTGGCAGCGCTGGCCGCCTTCAGCGTCACGACCATCTACGTGTTCGGCTACTACAGCCATCACGACCTCACGCACACCACGGCGCTCTCCGCCTTCCTCGCCGCCAGCTGGTACGTATTCGTGCGGCTCTGTGAGCGACCGACGCTGGGCTGGTATCTGTCGCTTGGCCTCTGCTTCGGGCTCGGCATCCTGGGCAAGTGGAACTTCGTCGTCTTCGCCGCCGCCCTGCCGCTCGCGTGCCTCGCGCTGCCGGCCTGGCGCGGGCTGGTGCTCAACTGGCGGATCGTTCCGGCCGCGCTTCTCGCCGCCGGCATCGCGCTGCCGTCGGCGCTCTGGGCGCTGCAGATCGGGCCGGCGCCGGGTGACGTCATGGCCAATGTTCTCGGCGCTCGCAGCGGCGGCCTGCCGTGGGTCCTCGTGAAGGGAACGGCGAGCCTCGCCGTCGCGACGCTGGTCTATCCGCTCCCCTTCCTCGTCTTCTTCCTCATCGCCTTCGGCGCGCTGGCCTGGCGCGGCCTGCGCGTGTCCTCTCCCGCTGCCGGCACCCTCGAGCCGGTCCCAAGCGCCGCGCTGCTGGCGACGGTCATGCTTGTCGCCATCGCCCTGCACTGGCTGCTCGTTCCGCTCGCCCGCGCCACCGAGTTCCAGGAGCGCCTGATGCAGCCGGCGCTGCTGATCCTGCCCGTCTATCTGTTCATGCTGGTGGAGCGCGGCCTGGCAGGGAGCGAGGCGCCCGCCCGCGTTGTCCGTAACTATGCGTTGACGCTGGCCGCGGTGGCCGGCGTGGCGCTGGCGGCACGCATCGGCATACACGCGGCGGGGGCGGACCATTGCCGCAACGCCTGCCGGCACCTGCTGCCGGCAGCGGACATCGCCGCAGGCTTGCGCAAAGCGGGCTTCAGCGGCAAGGGCACGGTGGTGGTGCGCGACATCCACCTGGGCGGCAACTTGCGCGTCCAGCTGCCGGAAGCGAGGTTCATGGCCACCGGCAGTCCGCCGAAGGTGTGGCCGAGACCAGCGCCCAGCCCGACCGGCACCGGCCAGTGCCTCGCGGTCTGGACCGACTACAAGGGACAGGCGGAGCAGGAGCGTGCCGCGATCCGCGCCTACCTCACGGGCGCGCTCGGCGTGCCCGCCGGGGCCAAGGGCCGCGAGGGCGAGGTATCGGCCCGGTATGCCGGCTCGCAGCGCACCTACCGCGTGCTCTACGAGCTGTACGACGCTCCGCAGGGGAACTGCCGATGAACCACCAAGCCGCCATCGCGCGAGAGACGGACGCCGGCGCCGTGTCGGCGCGTGCGCTCGCCGTCAGCGTCGTCATTCCCGCCAAGGACGAGGAGGAGTCGCTGCCGCTGATTGTGGCGCGCATCGTCGAGGCGTGCGCGGCGGCGGGCGTGCGGCTGCGCGATATCGTGCTGGTCGACGACGGCAGCCGCGACGGCAGCTGGCGCATCATGACCGGGCTCGCCGCCGAGAACGGCATCGTGCAGGCCATCAGGCTGCGGCGCAACTTCGGCAAGGCCACGGCGCTGATGGTGGGCATCGGTGCCTGTGCCGGCGACGTGGTCATCACCATGGACGCCGACCTGCAGGACGACCCCGACGAGATCCCGCGCTTCCTGGACGCGCTGGACGCCGGCTACGATGTGGTGTCCGGCTGGAAGAAGGAGCGCCACGACCCGATCTCCAAGACGCTGCCGTCGCGCCTGTTCAACAGGGTGACGGCCGCCATCAGCGGCATCCGGCTGCACGACTTCAACTGCGGCTTCAAGGCCTACCGGCGCGAGATCTTCGGCACGGTCGATCTCTACGGCGAGTTGCACCGCTACGTGCCGGTGCTGGCCGGCGCGCTCGGCTACCAGGTGGGCGAGATCGCAGTGCGCCACCACGCGCGCCGCTACGGCAAGTCGAAATACGGCGTCGCCCGCTTCCTGCGCGGCTTCCTCGACCTCTTGACCGTGGTGACGATCACCCGCTTCGCCTACCGTCCGGCGCACCTCTTCGGCGGCATCGGCGCGCTGTTCCTGCTCGGCGGCGGCAGCGCTCTCGCATATCTGACAGGCCTGAAGCTGCTGACCGGTGCCAGCATCGGCAGCCGGCCGCTGCTCCTCCTCGGCGCCCTGGCGGTGATCATCGGCATCCAGCTCATCCTGTTCGGCATGCTGGCCGAGCTGGTCATCAGCCGCACCCAGCGGTCGGTGGAGGCGCGTAACCTGGTGCGCCAGCATATCGGCCGTGCGGCATGACGGTGGGGGAAGCGGGGTCAGACCCCTCGCGTCAACGGGCGAGCCTTGGGCATGAGCGTCTGCGCGAGGGGTCCGACCCCTTTCGCTCCGGTCCCGCCCTCGCTCGCTGGCTCCTCACCGTTCTCCTCGCGCTGGCCGTCAGCGCCGCCTGCCTCTGGCTTCTGCTGACGCCTGAGGTCGTGGCCTCGCTCGGTCGTCTCGCCACCCAGGCCGATCCGCTGCCGGTGCTGGCCGCCTTCGCGCTGGTGGCGCTGGTGCAGTGGCTGCGCGCCTGGCGCTTCGCCGTGATGCTGACGGGCCGCCTCGCGCTGCCGGGCGCGGCGCTCACGCGTATCGCCTTCCAGCTCAACTTCTGGAACTTCCTGCTGCCGCTGCGGCTGGGCGAGCTGAGCTTCCCCGTGCTCATGCAACGCCGCCTCGGCTATGGGCTGCTGCACTCCGGCGGCGTGCTGCTGCTGGCACGCCTGTTCGATCTCGCCACAGTCGGCGCCATTCTTCTTGGCGCCGCAGCCGCGCTCGATGTATGGCCCGGGATCGGGCGTATCCTGCTGGTGGTGGGCACCTGCGGGCTGGCCCTCGCGCCGCTCGGATTGGCGGTCGGCGGGCTGGCCTTGCGACCGCACCTGGCGAGGCTGCCCCGCGTCGGCGACGCCGCGGCGCGGCTGACTGCCGGCTTCGACGCCATCGGCGGATATGGTGCCGGCCTGACAGCGGTGGGCCTGAGCTTGGGCGTCTGGCTGGTATTCGGGCTGGCCGCCGTTCTCGTCGCCGGCGCCATGGTGGCCACGGTATCGCCTGCCGCCGCCATGCTGGGCGCGGCAGCCGGCAACGTCGCCTTCGCGCTCCCCATCAACGGCATCGCCGGCATCGGCCCGCCCCAGGCCGCCTGGGTGGCCGCCACCACGTGGGTCGGCGTGCCCTGGGACGACGCCGTGGTCTGCGCGCTCGCCCTGCACGCCGTGGTGCTCACCAACGCCATCGTTTGCGGCGGTCTTGCGATGGCGGGGGGCGCCAGCCGGCGGGCGCAGCCCTAGGCAATTCCTCGGGCTGGCATTTTGAGTGTTGATGTGATAGATCCGCACGTATAATTCCAGCAGTATGATATACCTAAGCAGATCATATCTTTCACATCTTGATATCCGACACTATATCAAGACATGCGCCTGATACATAGAAGCACATCATGTACAGCACCGAGCACGTCATCGAGGCCCTGAAGCTGGCCCGGAAAGAGAAGCGCCTCAGCCAGCGCGAGCTGAGCGCCAAGGCCGGGATGCCCCAGGGCCACATCTCGAAAATTGAGAACGGCGCCGTCGACCTCAAGCTGTCGAGCCTGATGGAGCTGGCACGCGCCCTTGGCCTCGAGATCATGCTGGTGCCACGCAAGCTGGTGCCGGCCGTGGAGATGCTGGCGCGGGGTGGCGATCCCGCTCGGCCGCCGCGCCCGGCGTACAGCCTCGACGACGATGGCAACGATGTCTGACGTTTCCGTGCTCGAGG
>JBAPMW010000715.1:0-12515 GCA_049278815.1 Hyphomicrobiaceae bacterium | reverse complement strand
GAACCGGGGTTGGAGCTATGGTGTCAGACCCAGAGGGTCTGACACCGCACCACGCCAGTCAGACCTCTTCCCCTTTGTGCCGAGGGTTGTTCCCGATATCAGGCAAGGTCTGGCATGGGGTACCCTGTGCGCCAGCGAAACGTAGGGGAGGGATCAAACGTAGCTTCGGGTAGCTCTGACAATAGAGAGCGGAACCGCCCTTCACGAGGACGACATGTCGATACCCTGCAAGGCTGAGCGCAGCCAGCTCAGCCACGATGAGTTCGAGATGATCCGCATCACGCATCATCCGGCCATCTACGAGCTGCCCGCCGACGAGCTGCACGCTCTGAAGCTGCGCTTGCGTGAGCAGCGCGACAAGGCCCAGGTGCTGGCACGGCAGAAGCAGCGGGAGATACGAGGAAAGTCTGAGCCGCGTGGAAGGAGCTTTCCAGGAACCGCCGAGCGGCCACGCAGGCGCAAGCAGATCTTTGTCGCCGCGCTCAAGCGGGTCAACAAGGAGCTCGATCGCCTGCACAAGCTTGCGGCGCGAACAGCGCACGTGGAGGCCGCCCGCACCGCTCTTGCGCAACACCGGGCGGCGAAGTTCGTGCACCACCCTCCGACGGGCGCTACCCCTCATGAAGGTATGCGGCCGCGTGTCGGCGTTCGCAGGCGCAGCCGGGTCCCGCCCAGCAAGATCGGCAGCGTCTCGCAGGCAACCAGGGTCGCGCAGGCCATCCGCGATGCCAGGGGCTAAGTCGCGCGATCTACACGACTGCGATCGCTTTTTTGATGGTCCAGCCCACTGGTTGGGTACGGTCGAAGGCTGTTCCAGACTCGCGTTCTGCGGTGCGATGTTGACGCCGCTCACGACGCAAATGGGCACACTTGCTCCGGTCTGCGTCTGTCAAGTTGAGAAGTATAGCAGACTTTGCCACGCTTGTGTTGGGTCCGTGGAGAGAATCTGCTTGGGTTGATGCGCGTCAATTGCAGGCATCATGGCCTGTCTATCGTGCCAGCTCGATAGTGTGCCCCCCGCTCGCCACGGGTCGGGCGGTCAGGGAGGTCCACATGCAAGCCGCGAAACTGTTGGCTGCCATCGCATGCGTCGCCAGTGCTGCGGTCGCCGGCGCACAGGAGGTGGGCGACGCGCGCAAGGGGCTGAGGTTTGCGGAGGAGGTCTGCGCCGAATGCCACGCTGTCAAAGCAGGGCAGACGGTGCCGGCAGCCGCGCCGACCTTCAAGGCCATCGCCAACACCCCCGGCATGACGGCCATGGCCCTGACCGTGTTCTTCCGCACCTCGCACCGCGACATGCCCAACCTGGTCCTTGCGGACGACGACCGCGACGATGTGATCGCGTATATCCTGAGCTTGAGGGAGAAGAGGTAAGAGATTACCCTCAGTCTAGCCTCCGAACCGGACGTCGAGATATGTTCAGCTAAAAGAAACTCGATTCGGGGGACATCATATGACCAAGGGCCTTACGGCAATTTTTCTTCTCATTGTCGGACTGGCTACCTATTTCAACGTTACAATTTTTGTGGTGGAGCCGATTGGTGCCGTGCCGGAGGGCAGAATGCTCGTAATTTCGCGCCGCGGCGCTCTGCAGTTCGTGGATAGCGCAGATGCCATATGCGCTCGGACTCAAGGTGGGGTGAGCCTCCTCTGCCGGGGCGTGGCTCTCGCTGAAGTGTCAAAGTCATCAACGATCTTGTTGAGGCTGCCTTACAGCGAGCTTCTGTACCTCTATTCCACCGGCGGGCAGACCTACAGCAAGTAGCGCCACGCCCGCTTGCGAGCCGCGGCCGACACGCTCGGAGAAAGTGCTGTCAGGGCGAGCCTGTTGGCTGCCCCAGCTCCCCGCGCTGATGGAGCGCGAGGGGGGCGTTGCGCGGGGACGGGGAACCGAACGGTGCCGTCACACCCCCAAATTCACCGTCACGTTCTTCCGCTGCGTGAAGCTATCGAGCATCCCCTCCAGCGAGAACTCCCGCCCGATGCCGGATTGCTTGGTGCCGCCGTAGGAGTGGCCGGGGGACTGGCCGAGGCCCTGGTTCACCTGCACCCAGCCGGCCTCGACGGCGTGGGCCGCCCTGAGCGCGCGGCCGATGTCGTGGGTCCACACGTACGCGGCGAGGCCGTAGTGGCTGTCGTTGGCCATGGCGATGGCGTCGGCCTCGTCGGTCCAGCGGATGGCGACCAGCACGGGGCCGAAGATCTCCTCGCGGGCGAGGCGCCAGTCGTTGGCGGCGTTGGCGAATACGGTGGGGAGGGCGTAGTAGCCCTGTGACAAGGGCCCGGTCTTGGGCGGCAGGCCGCCGAACAGGAGCCTGGCGTCGGGCTGCTTCAGGCCCTCCTCGACGTAGCGGCACACCTTGTTGAACTGCTTCGCGTTGATGATGGCGCCGATGTCGGAGGTCTCCTCCAGCGGGTCGCCGATCCTTAGCTTCTGCGTCCTCTCCGCCAGCTTGGCCAGGAAGCTGTCGAAGATGTCGGCGTGCAGGAAGAGGCGCGAGCCGGCGGTGCACGACTGGCTCTGGCGTGTGAAGCGCATGGCGGCGATGATGCCGTCCACCGCCCAGTCCTCGTTGGCGTCGGGGTAGACGATGGACGGGCTCTTGCCGCCCAGCTCCAGCGACACCGGCACGATGCGGTCGGCCGCGGCGCGCATGATGAGCTTGCCGACCTCGGTCGAGCCGGTGAAGGAGAGCTTGCGGATGCCGGGGTGCACCGAGAGCGCCGCGCCCGCCTCCTCGCCGTAGCCGGTAACGACGTTGAGCACGCCCTTGGGCAGGAAGTCCTGCGCGATCCTGGCGACCCACAGCACGCCGAGCGGTGCATCCTCGGCAGCCTTCAGCACGAGCGTGTTGCCGGCGCAGAGCGCGGGCGCGATCTTCAGGCAGCCGAGCAGCACCGGGGCGTTCCAGGGGATGATGGCGCCTACCACGCCGATCGGCTCGCGGCGCGTGTAGGAGAGGACGTGCTCGCCGAGCGGGATGGTCTCGCCCTTGAGCTCGCTGGCAAGCCCGCCGAAGTAGCGCAGGATGTCGGCGGAGTTCTTGGCCTCGGGCCGCGCCTGGGTGCGGATGGCGTTGCCGGTCTCCTCGGCGATGATGCGGGCGAGCTCCTCCACCCGCGCCTCCACGGCGTCGGCGATCCTCTGGAGGATGCGCCCGCGCTCGCGCGGCACGACCTTGCTCCAGGCCGGGAAGGCCGCGGTCGCCGCCTTGACGGCGCGGTCGATATCCTCGGCGGTGCCGCGCGGCACGCTGGCAATGGTGCGCCGGGTGCCGGGGGCCTCGACGGCGATGCTGCCGCCCTTGGCCGCGTCCACCCACGCGCCGTCGATCAGCATAGGCACGCGCTCAATCTCGCCCTGCCCCGCCGTTGCGGCGTGCGCCCCGCTTGCTGCCACTGCCATCGCCATTCCTCCATCTCGTGGGAGCCTGCCCGGCTCGCCGTGCCTGCTCGTGCCTGCCGCGGCCAGCCTCAGGCCGCCTTGATATTCGAGCGCTTCACCTTATCCAGGTTCTGCCCCTCGATGCGGATCAGCTTCACCGGGGCCTCGCGCTTGGGGGAGTGCACGTCACCGACATCGTAGAGATGTGCGTCGCCGGGGTGCATGAGGTAGGTGCGCTCCGGGGCGACGAGCGTGGGCTCCGCGCCGCTGCCGGGCCTGACGATGCGCCAGTCCGTCATCTCGGTGACGCCGTCGGCCTGGCCGTAGATGGCCCAGCTCGGTCCGTGGTCGTGCGGGGTGCCGTTGGCAGTGGTGCTGTACACGTGGCCGCAGATGCAGAAGCCGAGCTCCGGGTCCTCGTAGAGCACCTCGCGCGGGTCGGCACCCGGCGCGCGCGTCTTGAGGTGGGCGGCAACGAAGGCCTCGTCCTTGAGCGCGCGGGGCACGAGCGCGCACACCTTGTCCTTGGCGGACCTGTCGGCACCTCCGGCCAGGGTCTCGCGGATGTCGGCGGCGAGTTGCGTCAAGGTGTAGGGCGACATGAGCGCTATCCTCGAAGGGTGGTGCCATGGGGTCAGACCCGCAGGGTCTGACCCCGCTCGCTGACACCCCTCAAGTATTGATCGACCCGCCGTCCACCGCAATGGTCTGGCCGGTAACGAAGTCGCTGTCGGGGGAGCAGAGGAAGACGAGGGCGCCGATCAGGTCCTCGGGGTGGGCGTCGCGCTGGATGGCGCGGCTTGCCACCACGCGGTCGCGCGCGAAGCCGATGTGGTCCTTGTTGGCGAGGATGCTGTCGCTCATCGTCAGCCCCGGCGCCAGGCTGTTGACGCAGATGTTGTGGGGCCCAAGCTCGCGCGACAGTGCGCGGGTGAGGGCCACCACGCCGCCCTTGGAGGTCACGTAGTGCAGCATCAGCGGCATGCCCTTGTAGGCCGTGCCCGAGGCGATGTTGACGATCTTGCCGGATTTGCGGGCGATCATGTCCGGGGCGGCGTGCTTCACCATCAGGAAGGGCCCACGCAGGTTGACGGCCATCACCTTGTCCCACAGGGCCACGTCGATATCGGCGAACCCTACCGGCGGCAGGCTCGCGAACACCGCGGCGTTGTTGACCAGTATGTCGATGCGCCCGGTCCGCTCCAGGATGGCCGCCACGGCCGACTGCACCTGGGCCTCGTCGCTGACGTCGGTGGCGATGCCGAAGCTGCCGTTGCCCCCGCGGCCGGCGATCTCGGCCGCAGCCGTATCGGTGTCGGCGATGTCGAGAACCGCCACCGTCGCGCCCTCGCGCGCCAGCGCGCCCGCGAACTGGCGGCCGAGCCCGTGCGCGCCACCGGTGACGATGGCAGTCTTGCCGTCGAGCTTGCCCATTCCAGAAGCCTCCGTTGTTGGAGCGGGGTCAGACAGGCAGTAGGGCAGTAGGGCAGTAAGGCAGTAAGGCAGTAAGGCAGTAAGGCAGTAAGGCAGTAAGGCAGTAAGGCAGTAAGGCAGTAAGGCAGTAAGGCAAAGGCTTATTGCCCTACTGCCCTATTGCCTCATTGCCCTCTTCCGCCAGTCTGACCCCGCGTCCCCGCCTCACCTGCAACTCGTGAACGGGCCGCGGTCGAGGTGGAAGTGGTTGCGGTGGGCGGCGTTGTAGGCGGGACCGAGGACGGCGCGGAAGTAGCGGCAGGCACGGGCGTGGATCTCACGCAGGAAGCGGCCATCGGCGGTGTCGCTGCCCCAGTGGGTGAGGATGTCGACCTGCCGGCCGTCGGCCAGCGTGAAGCCGGCGATGTCGGCGGCGTTGGCGTAGGCGTGCTGGCTCTTCACGTGGCGCCAGAGGGCGTTGCCGACGATGTTGCGGCAGGCGTAGCTGCCGCGGCTCACCACGGCGGCCACGCGCTGGCCGAGGTGCTCCTGCGCCAGCGGCTGCACCTCGTGCTCCAGCCACAGGGCCAGCGCCACGGCCATCTCGCAGGTGATCTTGTCGAAGGAGGCGCGCGCGCCGCCCGCGGACACGAGACGCACGCCGTTGCTCCAGCCGCAGCCGTCCCTGATCGGGCTGTCGGCGATCGGTGCCGCGTCGATGTGCGGGCCTTTGAGCGCGCGGGCGCACACGGCCGGGTAGTGCTTGAGGCCGGCCAGGCGCCAGTCGAGCAGCCAGCCGCGGGCGCGCGTCAGGTCGATCTCGGGCAGCGGGTTGAGGCTTGGCGCCACCAGGCCCTCGCGGAAGACGAGCGCTGTTGCCGACGCCACCAGCACGAACAGCAGCACGCGCGGCCAAATTGCCCGCCGCCGCAGCGGATCTGCCAGCCTCCTCGCCATGGCGGGTATCTATAGGAGATGCGGGCCCGTCGGGCCAAGCGATCGCACAAAGACGATCCCTGCCTCCGGTGCTACCGTGGGCGCCAAACGCACACTGAGGAGGATGCGCATGAACCCCAAAGGGGATTTCCAAGGCAAGGTCGCCCTGATCACCGGAGCGGGAAACGGCATCGGGCGGCAGACGGCCCTCGCGTTCGCCGCGGCGGGAGCCAGGGTGCTGGCCGTCGATCGGGACGCGGAGGGCGCCGAGGCGACCGCTGCGGCCATCCGCCAGCACGGGGGCGATGGCCGCGCCTGCGCCGCAGACGTAACCCAGCCCGGCGACGTGCAGGGCTACGTGGAGGCCGCTCTCAAGGCCTTTCAGCGCATCGACTGCTTCTTCAACAACGCCGGCATCGTCGGCAAGGTCGCACCCATCGCCGAGCACGACGTGGCGGCGTTCGACGAGGTGATAGCCGTGAACGTCAGGGGCGTATTCCTGGGCCTGCGCTATGTCCTGCCGGTCATGATCGCCCAACGCTCGGGGGCGGTGGTGAACACGGCGTCGGTGGCCGGGCTCGTGGGCACGCCCGGCATGGCGCCTTACGTCGCCTCCAAGCACGCGGTCATCGGCCTGACCAAGGCGGCGGCGGGGGAGGTGGCGCGCAGCGGCGTGCGCGTGAATGCTGTCTGCCCCGGCCCGATCGACACCGGCATGATGCGCCGGGTCGAGGGGCAGATTGACCCGGCGGACCCGGCCGCGGTGGCGCGCCGCTACCAGGCCGGTCTTCCCAGCGGGCGCTACGGCTCGGCGGAGGAGGTGGCCAACGTGGTGCTGTTCCTGTGCTCGGACCTCGCAACCAACGTCAGTGGTGCCCAGTTCGTGGCCGATGGCGGGCGTACCGCGGTCGGCGGGTCCCTGGCGACCGCGGTGACGGGCGATTGAGCGCATCGGCCCTTTGCCGGGCACCTTGCTGTGGCGTATCGACGGCCAGGCATGCGCCGGCATCGCCTCGTGCAGAAGATTAACCACATAAGGGCCGTCTATACCGATCGCATGGAAACGAAAATGCCATAGCAGCATTGTTGCTCCAGGATGCAGCGTGCGCGGGCGCTTCTGTCAGGGCGTGCGCGCATGGCAGAAGCCCACAGGACGCATTGCCGGCCGCGGTAGGATCCTCGGAAATCCTCTTGTGCTCGGCCGTGCGGTGGGGAAACCTATAGGCGGGGAGGCCAAAACGGGGGCTGGAGAGGAGCGCGAGGATCAAGCGAGCATGACGCACCCGCGGCGGCGAGAGTGGTTCGTCTTCGATGATCGCGGTAACATCTGGCCCGCATATTCCCCGGAGCTGCGGCGCCAGCTTTACTGCTTCAGTCAGAGCAACGATTTGGCCCTGGGCTTGGCGCGCAACCTGGGGTTCGTGGCCGGATGTCAGTCCGGCAGCAGTGCGGCCCTTCGGCTCCAGCTCGATCTGGTGTCGGACATCGCTTTGGCCGCCGCGTACTACTGGCTCTCCGACTGCGAGCCGCGGCGCGTGCTGATCGACTACCTCGGTCCACCGCGGCCGGCGGAGGTCTTCACCTCGGCCGAGACGGCCATCGCCCGGCTCGTGAGGCTCACGCGCGACCGCGAGGCGAGCCGGCACGTGGCCGAGAAGCCCTGCTCCGTCGACCAGCTCGCCGCCGGCTCCCCGCTGCACGGCTTGCTGGAGCTGTGGGCGCAGAACGGCGGCCGCTACGACGCCGCGGCCTTCAGCGAGTACGCCACACGGCGGCTGCTGAAGCGCTTCCTCGTGGTCCGGCGGGACGACGCCAACGGCTTGGTGTTCGACACCATCGGCGAGGGCCTGCACGTGCCCGAGCGGGGCTGGTTCAGGTCGGCCATCGGACGGCCGATCGAGCACCAGCCGGACGCGCCCTACTGGCGCTGGGTGGCGCAGATCCAGCGCTCGGCGCTGCAGGCGAACGACCCGGTGGTGTCGGACATCGACGCCAGCATCTACTGGCCGTCGCTGGGGCGCGTGCGGCGCCGCTACCGGCGGCTGCTGCTTCCGTGCACGGCACCGGACGGGACGCAGCTCCTATTCTCCGCCAACAGCTCTGAGGGCCGCCTCGCGCTCAGAGGCCCGCTCGGGAGTGCCGGGAGCCAGGTCGCGTAGGAACTGCTCCAGGTCCTCGATCATCTCGGCGGACTTGGACCACAGGAGCGCATAGCGGAGCGTGCCCATGCGGCCGTTGACCGCCTCCACCGCCCACTCGGCGTTGCAGTAGCCGTTGCGGGGGTAGACGCCCCTTTTGACGTTGCTCTCCGCCATGACCGTGACGGTTACGTCGGTGTCCCACAGCCCCTTGGCGAGCGCGCGGGAGAGCCGCGGCAGCCACTCGACGAGGCCGACGCCGCGGTAGTCGCGGGCGTACCAAGCCGCGCCGGAGAAGGCGACGCGGCCCGACACGCCCCTGGCCGCCAGCGCCGAGACGGTCCATTCCTCGCCCGGCAGCTTCATGCGGTCGGGGTCGCGATAGAACATGGTGAGGCCCTCGCACTCGGCCTTGAAGCTCGTGCGCTCCCAGTCGTAGAGCCGGCCGGCCTGGCAGGCGACCACCTCGCCGGCGGCGTTGCGGCCGAGGACGAAGAAGGCGTTGGCGTCATCGAGCGCGTTGAAGCGGACATCGAACACGCTGATGAGCGGCAGCCAGGTGGCTCGGTTGGCCTCGTTGACGGCCAGCAGCTCCGCCCCGGTCGCAAACGACAGGCGCACACCCTTGGACAAGGCGAGCTGCTCGGCCGCCAGGATGGTGCGGCCGAGCACGCCGGCCGGACCGTGTCGCAGCGCAATCTGGGAGAAGAGCGTTGGTTGCTCGCTCTGTGGGCGGTGCATGGCGCCAGCTCCGTTGTGGTTGTCGGGTAGCTGGCGCTTTGTCGAATGGGCAGCCAGCGGGCAATCCATTGCGGGACTCCCGAGGCGAAATTCTGTTGGGGTGTGGCAGGAGCGGGTTGGTGCGTTCGCTCGCGGACCATGGCGCCAGCGGGTGCGGACCGATGAGACGCTGAGGCAACACCTCAAAAGGGTAGCCGGCGAGACATGCCTCAGTTCGCAAGGCTTTTGCGCCACGCTGTGTTATTTGGGGCGCCGATGCAATATATTGCCGGAGAGCCGTCGAGGCACCGGCCGTTCACCAGCCAGCGAGGCCGCATCAGTATGCCCCCTGAGAGCCGACACGGAGCCCCCCTCGAGCCCGCCCTCGCCGCCCTCGCGCAGGATGCGCGCGCGTGGCCGTTCGAGGAGGCGCGCAAGGTGGTCAAGCGGCTGGAGAGGGCGAAGGTGGGTGCCGACCGGCCTGCCCCGGCGGACCGGCCGGGGACGGTGATCTTCGAAACCGGCTACGGGCCGTCCGGGCTGCCGCATATCGGCACGTTCGGCGAGGTGGCGCGCACGGCCATGATCCGGCATGCCTTCGAGGTGCTGACCGAGGGCCGATTCGAGACGCGCCTCGTCTGCTTCTCCGACGATATGGACGGCCTCCGGAAGGTGCCCGACAACGTGCCGAACAAGGACATGCTGCTGGCGCATCTCGACAAGCCGCTGTCGGCCGTCCCCGACCCGTTCAGCAACGAATATCCGAGCTTCGCCGCGCATAACAACGCGCGCCTGCGCCGGTTCCTCGACCAGTTCGGCTTCGACTACGAGTTCCTGTCGGCCACCGAGTGCTACCGCTCCGGCCGCCTCGACGCCGCGCTCCTTAAGATGCTTAAGGTCTACGACCAGGTGATGGACATAATCCTGCCGACCCTGGGGCCGGATCGGCGCGCCACCTATTCGCCCTTCCTGCCCATCTCGCCCAGGACCGGCAAGGTGCTGCAGGTGCCGATGATCGAGCGCCACCCGCAAGCGGGCACGGTCGTGTACGTCGATCCGGATACCGGCGAGGAGATCGAGACGCCGGTGACGGGCGGCCATGTCAAGGCGCAGTGGAAGGCCGACTGGGCCGTGCGCTGGACCGCGCTCGGCGTCGACTATGAGATGTGCGGCAAGGACCTGACGGATTCGGTAACGCTGTCGTCCCGGATCTGCCGGGCGCTGGGCGGTACGCCGCCGGAGAATTTCATCTACGAGCTGTTCCTGGACCAGAACGGCGCCAAGATCTCCAAGTCCAAGGGCAACGGCCTCACCATCGAGGAGTGGCTCACCTACGCCTCGCCGGAGAGCCTGTCGCTGTTCATGTTCCAGAAGCCGCGCGCCGCCAAGCGGCTCTATTTCGACGTGATCCCCAAGGCGGTGGACGAGTATCTGGCCTACCTCGCGGCCTACCCCGGCGAGGAGCCCAGGGCCAAGCTGGAGAACCCGGCCTGGCACATCCACGTGGGTGCACCGCCGCAAGCGGAGCTGCCCATCAGCTTTGCGCTGCTCCTGAACCTCGTGTCGGTGTCCAACGCCGAGGACAAGGCGACGCTGTGGGGCTTCATCCGCAAGTACGCGGCCAGCGCCACGCCGGAGCAGTTTCCGATCCTCGACCATCTTGTGGGCTACGCGCTCGCCTACTACCGCGATTTCGTGAAGCCGGAGAAGACCTACCGGCTGCCCACCGAGGCCGAGCGCAAGGCGCTGCAGGAGCTCTCCGACGAGCTCGGCAAGGCACCGCCCGACGCCGGCGCCGAGGATCTGCAGAGCGTCGTCTACGCCGTCGGCAAGGCGCACGCCTTCGAGCCTCTGCGCGCCTGGTTCGCGGCCCTCTACGAGGTGCTGCTGGGCCAATCCCAGGGCCCGCGCTTCGGCGGCTTCGTTCACCTCTATGGCGTGGAGCAGACCCGCGCGCTGATCGCCAAGGCGCTGAAGGGGGAGCTGGTGGGGCAGGGTTGAGGGGAGCAGCGTAGGCGCCCGGTGCGCGTATATACATCGCAAGACACCCTATTCGCTACTCGTTATTCGCTCTCTCGAAGGAGGAGCAGGGCGTCCAGGCTTGCGCCCGTTGACCTGTGACCTTATCGCGAGGGGCGCAAAGAACGCCCTGCTCGGTCGTCTCCGACGGCCGCCTGGCGCTTGGATAGGCCTATCCACCAACCAGCAGCGGGGTATCGGAGGCTCGACTTCGCCGCATCCGGGCACCCAGCCGGCGCTTGGATGGTCTGTCCACCAACCAGCCGACGCACCGGACTGCGGCACCCCGGCTCCTGCTTGAGGGATGGCCCTAGGCGCCACCGCTCTCATCTCCGAGGTATGCGGATGAGAGCACATTCCAAGCCGTCTGTCACGATCGATCCGCATACATTATGAAGTGAAAGACACTATCCCCGTGACCCGAATCTGTGCTCCGACGGTCGGCAGGAGCGCGGCCATCGCCCCGTGGACCTTGCTTTCTTTGTGTGCTAGTTTTGTTCCATGAAGCAGCATACCTACAAGGGCCTGCAGGAGGACCCTGCCACTCAGCTGGGGCTGGCGCGGCGCGAGGACCTGATCAGAGCCGCGCCCACCGAGCCGGAGGCGTTCCTGCGCTGGGCTGAGCAGCGCCGCCGCGAGGAAGGAAAGTTCGAGCTTTCCCGCGGACGGGTGACCTGCAACATGATCCACGCGTCGAGCCTTCACTCGCGGGTTCTCAGGAACCTCGTTGGTCAGCTTGATCGCCTCCTCGACCCGGATCGGTTTGATGTCGGCATCTCGGACTTTGCGGTTCGGACGCCCTACGGCATTCGCAGCCCTGACATCGTGGTCGAGCCCGCGAGATCGCACACTGCGCGGTCCACCACCACGCCGATCCTCATCGTGGAGGTCCTGTCCCCCTCCACCGAGAGGGTGGACTTCACCGAGAAGCTCCAGGAATACACCGCCGTAGAGACCCTTGAGACCTACCTCATCTGCTCCCAGGACGAGCCGCGCGCGTGGGTGTGGGCACGGCAGGGCAACGGGGCGTGGCCACCCCAGCCAACGGAGATGGTGGGGCGCGATGGCTCCATCGCGCCTGCCGGTCTCGGCATCGAGCTGGCGACGGCCGCCGTCTTTCGCGGCATCCCCGACAGGCCGACGGCAAGCTAGCGTCAGCGGGAGACCCCCCGGCTCTGCCGGGGTGGCAGTAGCAGTTTGACGAATCCGGCAGTCCATCAGCGGATTTCCAACCGTGAGCAGCCACGCGCACGGAAGGAAGTCCACCGATGGACGAGTACAATGCCTTAAGCCACACCACTTGGGACTGCAAATATCACGTCGTCTTCATCCCGAAGTGTCGAAGAAAGACGCTGTATCTGGAGCTGCGACGGCACCTCGGCGAGGTGTTCCACAAGCTGGCGCTTCAGAAGGAGTCGAGGATCTTGGAGGGGCACTTGATGCCCGATCACGTGCACATGTTGATGTTGATCCCGCCGAAGTATGCAGTGTCGCAGGTGGTTGGATTCATCAAGGGCAAGAGCGCGATCCATCTCGCCCGTGTCTACGGAGAAAGGAAGCGCAACTTCGTCGGACAGCACTTCTGGGCCAGAGGGTACTTCGTCAATACGGTGGGGCGCGACGAGCAGGCGATACGGGCCTATATCCGCAACCAGGAGAAAGAGGATCAGCGGCTCGATCAGCTCCAACTGTGGCGATGACCCGCCTTTAGGCGGTACAACTTTCTGGGGCCGCGTCAGCGACCCCATCTACCGCCTCGGGCGGTTCCTGATCTAAAGCCCCCGGCTCTGCCGGGGGATACTTACCGTCAGCGGGAGACCCCCCGGCTCTGCCGGGGTGGCAGTAGCAGTTTGACGAATCCGGCAGTCCATCAGCGGATTTCCAACCGTGAGCAGCCACGCGCA